>CAZPNN010000346.1:0-4358 GCA_964587605.1 uncultured Chromatiaceae bacterium | reverse complement strand
AATTCCGGGTAGCTGAGCAGCAACGCTTCCCAGTTCTGGAAAATATCGCGCCAGTTGCCCTGGTAGGTCAGCGGGCGATTGCCCTGCTCGTCTATCAGTTTTATGGTGAACTGATTCCAGGGGCGACTGGGATCGCCGTGGCGACGGCCAAAGGTGATCGGCAGGAATTCCTGGGCAAGGCGAAGCAGCTGACAATCGCCAGTCTTTTCGATGATCGACCGCAACTGGCCGTAGTCAATCTTCTCCGGCAGTGACTCGAGCAGCGTCCGGTGCTGCCGATGAACCCCGCGGTTAAAAAACTCTATGTGGAGGCGGAAATTGCGTGACGGAACCAGATACTGGTCGCTCACGATTCCACCGCGCAGAATGTTGAACAGTACGTTGGCATGGTGGTGTGCCGAGACGTTCTCCTCGCCGGTTTTCTGCAGCCCGTCGCCGGCCGCCACGATGCGGGCCAGTGCATCGGACCCGATCGCAACGGACCGGGCGATAGATTCGGTCACCGATTCCGGGTCACTGAGCTGACGAATGAGGTCGACCGCATCGCTCTGGCTCCGCTCGACGTCTGCCACGAGCTGCCATCTGCGGGATGAATGTGCAGTCAGCCCGAGCGAGGCGTTGACCAGATACGCGCCGCGCAGCCCGCGCTTGCGCGTCTCCTGTGCCAGGGCTTCGCCACGGCGGAAACGATCGAGCTGGTCGTTCGAGAGCAGCACCTGGCGCCCTTCGAGACCAAGGCAGAACACCGTGGTGGCCCTGAGCGACTCGCAGGGTTCGGCGCGATCGGAAATCCCGGAGAACAAGGTGAAGTGAGCCAGGCCGGTCGGTTCGTCGAGCTCACTCCACTTGTACGCGTCTACCAGATAGCTTGTGTTTGTCTGGGCAAAGCGCGGTGTCCCGGCCGGCAGGATATTCTGCAGACCGTCGACGAGTTCGACACGGCAATCTTTCGTACTCCGGTTCTCCAGTTCAGCCTGCCTGACGAAGCCATAGCCTTCACTGAAGACCCAGCGATAGCGGAACGCCAGATGGAGATCGTGGTTGATCTCCTCGAAAAGCAGCGTGTTGCCGAGAATGCTCTTGTAGAGATTTCGCGTAGTCACATAGCGGCCGTCGTGCTCCCGGTTGAACGGTTCCCAGTAGTGGTTCACGCCATCCAATTCGGCTCGCAGCAGTGTCTTGCTGCCGGTATGCGGCGTGCTGTCGTAGATTTTGTCCACGGTGACATAAGGGAACAGCGCGGTGTCTGGCGACACGCGGCCGGCGGTCAGGCCACCGTTGGATGCCACGAACATCCAGTGATCGCCATCGGACACGAGGCTGATGAAGAACGGTGGAATGTTGTCGACATTACCGATGGCATAGTGGCGCTCGCCTTCCAGTGTGACGAACGCGCCGCTTACTTCGCTGCTGTGACTCGCGATCAGGTCCGTGCTCTCCGTCGGATTGGCACCAGCCTTCACAAGCCAGTTTGACCCAGGGTGGGGTAGACATGCTGCAAGGCCAGTTTAGGGAGGCGATCTACCGTAAAGAGCCCCCAGTGCTTCTCCGGCTCCAGTGGGTCCGCAGAGCCTTTCCACGGTTCATCGAAGGCCTCGAATACAAACGTGAGAATTCCGGCTTCCCGGGTCCAGTCAACCAGATTCCTGTAGTAGATTGCCTGCAATTCCTGCGAAGCGTTCCAGGGCTCGATTCCCCGCCCGTTTGACGATGTCGTCCAGCCCGCTTCTGTGATCACAACGGGTTTCCCCGGATAGTGGTTCGCCACGCGGTAGTAATTGGCCTTGGTGTAGTCCAGTGCCGCATCGACGGTTTGATATTCCCATACGGGATAGGTGTGCAGGGAGATGAAGTCAAGCTCGGCCGCGAGTGGTTCGAGCTTGTCCGTCCACGGCACATAGTTTTCGCAGAAAGTCACCGGCTGCCGGATGGCACCCTTGATCCGGCGCACGTACTGGATCAGCTTGTCCACCGGCACCATGTGATCAGTCCACTCGACTGTCGCTTCATTTCCTACGGAGACAGAAAACACGGATGCCGGGTAGCGATTTGCCAGCCGGATCACCCGGTCGACCTCTGCGCTGTTTTCCTGCTGATTCGCCCGGAGGGTCTCGTCGCTGTATTGAGCGCCCCAGGGACAGTTCTGATTGCTCGTTTCAGCGAGCATGTTGGCGCCCAACATGATCTTGAAATCCATGCCCGAATTGCTGACGACCTCCAGCACCGTTTCTGCATGCCGGCTGCAATCATACAAGCGAAGGTATTGCCAGTATGTTCGCAGGATGCGCAGGTCCTCGCTTACCTGGGCGTAGCTTGGAAAGGTGCCGTCCTGGGGAGACTGCCCTTCCCGATAGCCGGAATAGCAAATTGCGTTGCCGAACTGGAAATGCACTGGTTCCGGATCCATTGACGACTCAAGGCTAGGCGTACTTGAGACGACCGTCCTTGTCCCAGAGACCCCAGTACGCGCCAACATCACCCTCATCCCGGATTTTCCAGGTCTCATCGAAAGACGAGAAGTAGAAGATCTCTACGCCGTCTTCCTCGGCCCATTTGCACATGTTCAGGAAGTACCGGATCGCGTTGGTTTCGGATGGAACCGCACCGCCGACAGGTGAACCAATGTTGGGCCACCCTGTTTCGCTGATGATGACCTTCTTGCCATTGGCGACCTGGACCGCGCGACGATACATGTCCTTCGCGTAGAGGGTGGCGTACTCGGCCGCGCAGCCCTCCCAGAAAGGATAGCAATTGGCGAGTATGACGTCACAGGCCGCGGTTACACGCGGGTGATCGACGAATTGGAAGTAGGCGTCTGCGTAACCGATCTGGACACCCGGAACAGCCAGTTTGACGCGCTGGATATAACCAATCAGCTCGTCCTCGGACAGATCGCCGCGCAGGAGCACTTCATTGCCGACCGCGACCACGTCGGCCAGCCCCGCTCTGGCGACCTTGATGGCATTCTGGATTTCCTGCTCGTTCTTCTCGTGATCGCGATCCAGCCAGATGCCGACCATGGTCTTCAGGCCGCCCTCGTGGGCAATACGGGGGGTTGCGTCATTGCCGTCGGTGCATGAGAAGGAGCGTACCCAGCTTACATGTGGCTGAATGATGCCCAATCGATTACGGATCTGTGTTTCTTCGATTCTGGTTCCAGGCCCTTGCCCCTCCAGGTAGGGGCTGAACGAAATTCCGTGGATCGTCCCGTCGATTACGCGGCGAAATTGTGCACGCAAATCCTCCTCGGAGACATCGGCTGAGAAGAATCCCTGCAGCGACTCACGCCCGCGGTACAAGGAGATAGTTTCTTCTCGTGACATGGTTTTATGCCGTCCGTAAAGTTCTTTACCTCGGTTTGATGACCGCCGCGCCGCGGGAGGAATGGCCGCCTGCCTGGGCAATTCCGACGGAAGTTCCTGCTTTCCGGGTAGCGGGACGGCAGCGGTGGGAGCCTTCGGGCTGCCCCGGCGCCGCTCGAGCTCCAGCCTGATCTCGCGTGCGCGTTCCTCGGTAATGGAGAAACTCAGTATCGCCCACATTGCCACCCCGGACGCAATGAACGGGAGAAACGCATCGAACACTCGCATAAGCGTTACCGTGCTCTCCGCCTGGTTGCCCTCCAGGGCGACGTCAAAGCCGGTCGCATTCAGCAGGAAACCACCGGCGGCGAGCGCCGCCGCCATGCCCAGCTTCACCACCCACCAGAAGACGGCGCCGAACATGCCTTCACGCCGCTGGTAGGTTTTAAGCTCGTCCATGTCGACAACATCGCAAATCATTGCCGGCATCAGTGTGAACAAGCCGCCGAGGCCGAATGCAAGGAATGGCGCCGGCAGCAACATCAGCCAGGGCATGTCGGGGTCGTAACAGACCCATTTCATCGCGTAGCCGACCATCGACAGGCCGATAGCCGCGAATAGCGCCTGACGCTTGCCGATCTTGGTACCCAGCCACGTGACGATGAAGATAACCACGAATGTCGAGATTGCGCCCAGCGTGCCGACATAACCGGCGTACTCTGCGCCGAGGACCTTATCGCCGCCGAAAACATAGTAGATGATCACGTAAAACTGGAACGACGAGACCAGCATGAAACCGTTGAAGATCAGGAAGGTCGCCACGCAGAGCCTGAAAAACGGCCCGGATTTCAGCGTCGTCGCAAAACCGCTGAAGAAATCGGCGGTAACGCGAGTCATCGCAGCCAACGCACTCTCGGATTGCTTATGGTGTCCCGGCACTTCCGCCGCAGGCATGGCCTGGAAGCGTGCACGCAGGAAGATAGCGGGCATGACGCCGACGATTGCGGTGACAAGGCCAATCAGAATGGCCAGGCCGGCGGCGCCGTCCACCATGTC
>CAZPNN010000345.1:0-4978 GCA_964587605.1 uncultured Chromatiaceae bacterium | reverse complement strand
CACGGCGGGTCGGGCAAGCAGGCCCGCGCAGTCATCGACGGGCTCAAGGCGGGTGAGCAGGTGGTGGTCTCCGCGCAATTTCTGATCGACTCGGAAGCCAACCTGCGCGGCGCACTTACCCGACTGCTCCCGGGAGAGCCGCAGTGATCGCGCATATTATTAAATGGTCGCTTGGCAACCGCGTGCTGGTCTTGCTGGGCGCAATCGCTCTCAGCGGCTGGGGTATCTGGAGCGCGGTTACGTTACCGCTCGATGCCATCCCCGATCCCTCGGACGTGCAGGTCATTGTCCGGACCAGTTATCCCGGGCAGGCGCCGCAGGTCGTGCAGGACCAGGTGACCTACCCGCTGACGACCGCGATGCTGTCGGTTCCCGGGGCGGTGACCGTCCGCGGCTATTCGTTCTTCGGCGACAGTTATGTCTACGTGATCTTCGCCGACGGCACCGACCTCTACTGGGCCCGCTCGCGAGTGCTGGAATACCTGTCGCAGATCCAGAGCCGCCTGCCTGCCACGGCGCAACCGGCACTGGGCCCTGATGCAACGGGGGTCGGCTGGATCTACCAGTACGCCCTCGTCGACCGCAGCGGGCGCCACGATCTCTCGGAACTGCGGGCGCTGCAGGACTGGTTTCTCCGCTACGAACTCAAGACGGTGCCCAACGTCGCCGAGGTGGCGACGGTGGGCGGCTTCAACAAGCAGTACCAGATCGTCCTCGACCCCGTCCGGCTGCAGGCACTGCGCATCACCCCGGAGCGTATTACGTCGGCGGTCCGGCGGGCCAACGCGGAGAGCGGGGGTTCCGTCGTTGAACTCGGCGAGGCCGAGTACATGGTGCGGACCCGCGGCTATCTGCAGACGCTGGATGATTTCCGGACGATCCCCGTGGGCCTCGACGGGGCGGGCACGCCAATCCTCCTCCGTGACGTTGCGTGGGTGCAGACGGGTCCGGAGATCCGGCGCGGCATCGCCGAACTGGACGGTGAAGGGGAGGTGGTCGGGGGGATCGTCGTCATGCGTTTTGGCCAGAATGCGCTCGCCACCCTGCGCGCCGTGAAAGCCCGCATCGAGTCATTGCGGGGCAGCCTGCCGGCCGGCGTGGAGCTGGTGGAGACCTACGACCGCTCCGCGCTGATCGAGCGCGCTGTCGCCAACCTGCGCGACAAACTCGTTGAGGAGTTCATCGTCGTGGCGCTGGTGTGCGCCGCGTTCCTGCTGCACTTCAGGTCTGCGTTCGTGGCCATCCTGACCTTGCCGCTCGGAATTCTGGCCGCCCTCATCGTCATGCGGTATCAGGGCATCAGCGCCAACATCATGTCTCTCGGCGGCATCGCTATCGCAATTGGTGCGATGGTCGACGCGTCGGTGGTGATGATCGAGAACGCGCACAAGAAGCTCGAGGCCTGGCGCCACGCGCACGGGAATGCCGAGCCTGATGATGCCGAGCGCGTTCGGCTGATTGGTGCGGCGGCAATAGAGGTGGGCCCGGCGCTGTTCTTTGCGCTGCTGATCATCACGCTGTCGTTCCTGCCGATCTTTGCGCTTGAAGCCCAGGAAGGGCGGCTGTTCGCGCCGCTGGCCTACACCAAGACCTACGCCATGGCTGCCGCCGCCGCGTTATCCGTCACCGTGATTCCCGTGCTGATGGTGGGGCTGATCCGCGGGCGTATCCGGGACGAGCTGTCCAATCCGGTGAATCGCTGGCTCATCCGGGGTTATCGCCCGGTGATCGAGGCGGTTCTGGATCGTCCGGTGGCCGTACTCGCTGGTGCCTTCCTGGCGCTGGCCGTCACCGTCTGGCCGGCATCCCGCCTGGGCAGCGAATTCATGCCGCCCCTCGATGAAGGTGACCTGCTTTACATGCCCACGGCGCTGCCCGGCTTGTCGGCGGGCAAGGCGGCGGAGATCCTGCAGCAGACCGACCGGATCATCCGCCAGTTCCCCGAGGTGAAGCGCGTCTTCGGCATCATCGGCCGGGCCGACACCGCCACCGATCCTGCACCCATGGAGATGGTCGACACGACCGTGCAACTGAAGCCCCGCAGCGAGTGGCGCGAGGGGATGACGCCGGAGCAGCTGGTCGAGGACATGGACGCCGCGTTGCAGATTCCGGGCATGGGCAACGTCTGGGTGCAGCCCATTCGCAACCGGATCGACATGTACGCCACCGGCATCAAGTCGCCGGTGGGCATCAAGATCGCGGGCCCCGACCTTGGGGTCATTGCAGAGTTGGGCGCGAAGATCGAGACGGTCGTCAAGTTGGTGCCCGGTGCGACCTCGGCGTTCTTCGAACGGGTCACCGGCGCGCGCTACATCGATGTACAGCCGGATCGGCTGGCGGCGGCCCGCTACGGGTTGAATGTCATGGACATCCAGGACCTCGTTGCCACCGCGATCGGGGGTGAAGCGGTAGGACAGACGGTTGAAGGCCTGGCGCGATTCCCGATCAGCGTGCGCTACCCGCGCGATTTTCGCGACTCTGTCGATAAGCTGCGTCAGCTGCCCTTCGTGACGGCCCGGGGCGAATTCCTGACGCTGGGGCAGGTTGCCGCCGTGTCGATCGTCGACGGACCGCCGATGATCCGCAGCGAAAATGCCCGGCTGAACGGCTGGGTCTACGTGGATATCCGCGGCCGGGATCTCGGTACTTTCGTCGACGAGGCCCGCAGGGTGGTTGCCGACCAGGTGCAACTCCCGGTTGGCTACACCGTGACCTGGTCCGGCCAGTTCGAATACCTGCAGCGGGCGGCAGAGCGGATGCAGATTGTCGTGCCACTCACCCTGGTGATCATTTTTGGGCTGCTGTACCTGAGCTTCGGCAGGGTCAGGGAGGCTGGCCTGATCCTGCTGACGCTGCCGCTCGCGCTGATCGGCGGCTTCTGGCTCGTCTATCTGCTCGGGCACCACCTGTCGCTGGCGTCGGCGGTTGGGTTCATTGCGCTGGCGGGTGTTGCTGCCGAGTTCGGCGTGGTCACACTGATCTATCTGGACCAGGCGGTTCAACAGCGGGCCGAACGCGGCGAGCTCACGACGAGCGCCGATTTGCGGGCCGCCCTCATCGAGGGCGCCGTACTGCGGGTTCGACCCAAGGCGATGACCGTCACCGTGATCATCGCCAGCCTGCTGCCGATCTTCTGGGGCAGCGGCACGGGCTCGGAAGTGATGCAACGGATTGCGGCGCCGATGATCGGCGGGATGATCACGGCGCCGCTGCTGTCGATGGTGGTTATTCCGGCGGCGTACCTGCTGCTGCGGCGTCGGGAGCTGTGCCCAGGGATTTGATGAAAAGCCAAACATTGGCACTGTTCATCGCGGCGCGGAGGGATCCGATCGGAGCGTTGCGGCACGAATATGGGGCGGCTACCGCCGTCACGCCCGGCAAGACCCGGCTTGTTGTAGCATCGGCTTAGGTACCTGAGCATGGTGCAATTGCAACTCGCCGCCGGACTGTTACTCGCGATAGCCCTGCTGTCGGGGTGCGCGGCGCAACGGGAAGTGACGCTGGACGTGGCGCCCCTCGTCAGTCAACCCGATGTCCCGCTCGACGACACCGACATCCTGGCGCTGTCACCGGCAATGCTGGCGTTTCTCGATAAGGCCCTTGGTTCCGATGTCCCGCGTTCGCAGCGGACGACCCGCCTCGCCCGGGCAATACTGGAGCCCAATACGCTGGGTTTCAGCTACGACGCGCTGCGCACGCTGACCGCTGCCGACGCCTTTGATCAGCGTCGGGGTAACTGCCTGGCGTTTTCCAACCTGTTCGTCGCGATGGCCCGCCAGCTCGGCCTCGATGCCTGGTACCAGGAAGTGCCGTTACCGCCGCAATGGAGTGACGTCGACGGCGTCTGGCTGGTCAACCTGCACGTCAACGTGGTGATCCCTGCCAGTCACGGCCATTGGGTGGTGGATGTCAGCGGCCAGGAGATGCCCGACAACCAGAGGGCTCGCCGCCTGACCGACTCTGAGGCCCTGGCGCTGTATCTCAACAACCTCGGTGCCGAAGCCTTGCTGGCGCAAGACCTTCCCCGTGCGTACGCTTATCTGCGCAAGGCCATCGGGATAGCGCCAAGGCTGCCGCACGTCTGGTCGAATCTGGGTGTGGCCTACGACCGCAACGGCCAGACCGGCGACGCCATCCGGGCTTACGAGCTTGCATTGCGGCTGGATCCGCTCGAGTCCCGCTCGGCCGGCAACCTGTTCGAGATCTTCAAGCGCGAGGGCAATCTGCAAGCCGCGGAGAAGTTGCAGGCCCGCGTCGAGAAACGCCGCCGGCGCAATCCCTACTACCTGCAGCAACTGGCACGGCAGGCGCTGGCCGAACAGCGCTACGAGGAGGCCGACCGGCTGTTGCGCCGGGCGATTGCGTTCAACGACGAGGACTACCGTTTCCACTACGATCTGGCGCGCACGCGGGCGTTGCTGGGTAATCCCGAGGCGGCGCGGAAGAGCTTGAGCCGTGCCCAGGAACTGGCGCCGGGCAATGCGCCGCTTGCTGCGGCGAGTCCCACGGAGCTTTCGCCGCTACGCGACTGACCGGCGAACAGCCAGGTAGGAGCGCCTTCAGGCGCGACTGACAACACCCTCCACCAGGGCACGGTAGGGCGCTATCAATTCCCGTTTAATCTGGCTCTAAGCCCAAAAACCATCGATATTTATCAGAAATGTCGACACATCAGCCGAACCTGTCGATGCTATCGGCCTGTCCCTGCTATATGTCGATGATCTGTGAAACAACCGACATATGCTGCTGGACCCTGACAAGCGTGGTATTTAGTTCGAGTCCCGTTCCTCGTCAAAGGCTGAAACGGGGTGTTCGCGCCTCTCAGCAGGTTGCGGGTGGGCTCGCCCCCTATGCCGATTACTCACGCGGTCAGCTTCGCACTCGCCAGGCGATTCAGGCTGACACCCTGCTCCGCCGCCTGCATTGCCAGGGCACGATGCACTTCCGGCGGAATGCGTACCCGGAACTCCCCGCTGTA
>CAZPNN010000344.1:0-2358 GCA_964587605.1 uncultured Chromatiaceae bacterium | reverse complement strand
CCGGGCCACGCGGGCCCAGACGGTCGGGCCGGTGCCGCCGGCTGTGTCGATCTCGTGCGTCAATGTGATATCGCCACCCACCATCCGGTCGACCGGAGCGAGGTAATTTCCGGCGCTGTCGCGATAGTTCGCGTCCCGGATTTCCCGCCGCAGGCCTGCCGTCACGCGCGTGGCATCGCCGAGGGGCCAGCCGAGTTCGGCAAAGCCGGCGAGGTTGGTCGCCTCGTAGGAACTGCCGGTGGCTTCGACGAAGTCCAGTTCTTCACCGCAGGCGCTCGCCCCGCAACGGCCCGTATCGGTCTGGCTGAACTCTTCATCCAGATGCATGACGTAGACCCCCGCCAGCCATTCCGCGCCGAGAACCCGGCTCCCCGGCCGCGAGATGAACCGGAATTCCTGGTTGAGCGTGGTCCGCTCCCGGTTGGTTCGCTGCGTGAAGTCGTAGAGGTACGGGGCCCAGTAATCGTCGTTGCCCCAGTCGGCGTCAAAGCCATAGTCGATGTCGGAGCGGGCCACGCCCGTGATGCTGACCACGTCGGCGACCGCGCCCAGCGCCACGGTGCCACGCAAAGCCGCCGCGTCGGTCTGCTGCGAGTCCTCGCCGGGCTTGTCGGAATAGGTGGTGTAGGTGTTATCCAGATTGAAGTCGTCGTAGCCGTTGTCCAGATTCACATGAAAGGCCGTGAGTTGCAGGCTGAGACCTGCAGACGGCTGCCAGCGCAGTTTGGCGCGGGCGGTCAGTTCGTTCTGGTCCGAGGTGTCGTCGCGCCCGAGGAAAGCGTTATCGCGAAAACCGTCGCTGCGATACTGCTGGACCGCGACGCGATAGGTCAGCTCGTCGCCGTAACCGGCGACCGGCCCGCGCACCACGCCGCCGGTGGCCAGCGTGTCGTCGCTGCCGCCGGTGACCACCAGTTCCGTACCGGCGTCCGCGGTCGGCTGGCCGGTCTCCACGTAGACGAGGCCGGCCAGTGCGTTGGCACCGTAGCGGGTGCCCTGCGGTCCGCGCAGCACTTCAACGCGCCCCACGTCAAAGGTCGTCGCCACGCCGCCGATGCCGGAGAGGTCGATGTCGTCGACGATGAAGCCCACCGACGGGTTCGGGGCGCCCTCGTACTGCTCGAGTTCGCCCGAGCCGCGGATCTGGAAATAGCGGGCGCGGGATCCGCCGCCGCTCCAGTTGAAGTTGGGAATGAGCTGGGCGAGTTCTTCGAAGTGCTGAACCGAGGCCGCCTCGATGACCGCCGCGTCGAGTACCGTGATGCCGGCCGGAACTGCCGTAAGCCCGGTTTCGCGAAGCTGGGAGGCAACGACGACCACCTCGGGGAGCATCTCAGCCCGCACAGGCAGAGCGACGACGCTCCCGAGCAGCAATCCCTTCAGGCACGACATTCCGCGGATCTCCGGCAGCAGGGGATCCGGCGTGGAACTGGCGAGGGAGGCCGACAGACGGGCGTCTTGTCCCTACGCCGGTACTAGCCGGATCAGGTTCAGAGGGTTCCCTTGCGGATCTCAGGCCGGGCGCTAAACGCCGGGCCACCCCTAAGACAGGGGCAACCATAGCACTTACAATGCCGACCCCCAACTCAAGACCTGCGGATACCGCCCATGAGCACCTTCGACTACCAGGCCATCGATGCCGTCGTGAACATCTGGACGGACGAAGCCCTGGCCCAGCGCCCCCAGTGGGGAGCCGGTTTCTTCTCCGGGAAGATGAATGCCGACGAGGGCACCGTCTCCAAAGGCATGAGCCTCGAACAGATGCTGGAGCAGCTCGACGCCGCCGGCATCGAGCGGGCCTTCCTGATTGCCGCCCGCTCCGGCCGTCCCGGACTGCCGGGCTGCTACCACATGCCCTACGAGATCGTGGCGAAGGCCGTGGCGAAATACCCGAAACGTTTTCACGGCCTGGCAGGCATCGATCCCTACACCGGCATGCAGGGCGTTCGTGAACTGGAGCACGCCGTAACAAACCTGGGCTTCATCGGCGCCCACCTCTACCCCCACTGGTTCGAACTCGCCCCCGACCACGCCAAGAACTACCCTTTCTATACGAAGTGCTGCGAGCTCGGCATCCCGATCCAGATGCAGGTGGGCCAGTCGATGATTTACGCGCCGGATTTCCCCTGCCGCAGCGTGGGCCGGCCGATCAGCCTGGACAGCGTCGCCTGCGACTTCCCCGAACTGAAACTGCTCGGCATCCACGTCGGCATACCCTGGCACGACGAGATGATTGCCATGGCCTGGAAGCACGCCAACGTGTTCATTGGCTGCGACGCCCACCGGCCCAAGTACTGGCCGGAGAGCTTCAAGCGCTACATAAACACCCAGGGGCAGGACAAGGTCTTCTTCGGCACC
>CAZPNN010000343.1:0-21669 GCA_964587605.1 uncultured Chromatiaceae bacterium | reverse complement strand
GGCAACGGACGGTCCCGGATACTCGAGATCGTGGCCAGCAAGGCGGCCAGATCCGCCGCCGGCTCCATGATCCGCACGCCGCCGACCACGTTGACGAAGATGTCGCTTGAATGAGTCGCAATACCGCCATGGCGATGCAGGGCCGCAAGCAGCAAGGTGAGGCGATTCTGTTCCAGGCCGATGGCCACCCGGCGCGGGGGTCCCCCACTCCCCTGATCGGCAAGCGCCTGAACCTCCACCAGCAGTGGTCGGCTGCCCTGATGTACAGCGGTCACCACACTGCCAGGCACAGGCTCGCCACGCTGGGAAACAAAGAGCGCCGAGGGATTCCGGACTTCGCGAATACCACCCTCCGACATGACGAAGATACCGAGCTCGTTGGCAGCGCCAAAGCGGTTCTTGACGGCCCGCAGAATCCGGTAACGGCTGCCCACCTCGCTCTCGAAGTACAGGACAACATCCACCATGTGCTCCAGCAGTCGCGGTCCCGCAATCTGCCCGTCCTTGGTGACATGCCCGACGAGGAATATGGCAATGCCCGTTTGCTTCGCGAGTCGCACGAGAAGGCCAGCGCACGTGCGCAGTTGATTGGGTGAGCCCGGCGTGGACGGCAGCAGGTCGGTGGCCATCGTCTGAATTGAATCAACAATGACGCACCCCGGACGAGTGTCCTGAACAGCCGCCAGCACGTCTTCGACCCGCGTCGTGGCAATCGCTGCCACCGGACCGAGATCCGCACCCAGGCGCTGTCCGCGCAGACTGATTTGTTGCAGGGACTCTTCCCCGCTCGCGTAGAGGGTGCCACCAGCCGTCTTGATTCGAGTTGCCGCCTGCAGCAGCAGCGTTGATTTGCCAATGCCGGGATCGCCGCCCAGCAAGACAACGGAGCCAGGCACCAGTCCGCCGCCCAGCGTGCGATCGAGTTCAGTCAGGCCTGTGGATATCCGGTCTACGGATTCCGTACCCACCTCCGCTAGCCGGCGGACTGGTGCCATACCTGTCGCGATACCCGTCCCAGGCGCAACCTTCAGCAGGTTGCCCATGGCCGGCTCCAGCGAATTCCAGGCGCCACAAGCAGGGCACTGGCCCTGCCACTTGGGCGTGGCGCCACCACAGTCGCTGCACAGGTAGGTCTTCTGGGCTTTGGCCATTCATAACCTCGGGGTTCAGCCAGGCCGCATTGTGGGCCGGGCAAGGCGTCAATTCGCGACGGAAAACGCGGCCGCAGGGCCCAAAACCACACCCAAGTCTCAATCCGCCCGGCGTGATCCGCATACTATTTTGTAATGTTCTCACGGGACAGTCAGGGGGTCCGCCCGACGAGCGTGGCCGCTCAGGTCGGGCTGTGCGCCGTAATGGCGCTCTTCTTCGCGCTCGGTGGCGACCGGTTCGTGGGCATCGAGCGCGGCTTTTACGATTTGTGCCAGCGGCTGTCAGCGACCGCCTCCGAGGCACCCGTGGTCATCGTCAGCCCGAGCCCGGGCAAGGGCACTGATGACCTGTGGTCCCTGTCGCAGCTGGACGAGCTAATTGCGACTATCAGGGCCGCCGGGGCCAAGGTGATCATTCCGGCCGCGCCTGCGCCGCCACCTGTTGCTACGGTTGATTTAACCCGGCTCCAGTCACTGATCCGTCTCGAGCAACACGGCGGCGCGCTGCAGAACCGGGCCGAACCGGGTCTCCTTAAGCGCCAGCTGGCAGAAACGGAGCAACGCATCAGCCAGCAACAGCGCGTGAGCGCTGCGGTCCGTGCCGCTGGCAATGTCGTCATCGGACTGGCAATAACCGAAGGTCGCCCGGGGACCGACACGAGTGGCGGCGTCTGCGCGCAGCGCATATCCGGGGCGAGCGAGCGCTTTACCGTAACGGACAGCCGGGCCGCCACGGGCGCACTGGCGCCAGCGTCGGCAGCGCTGTGCGAGGCGGCGGCGGCTGTCGGTCATATCGCCCATCGGACGGATCGCGACGGCGTCGTCCGCCAAGCAGCCCCGGTCCTCATGACGCCGCCCGGCACCGTGCCGCCGGCTGCCCTGGCTGCGGTTGCGCTCGATGCCGACATACCGCAGCCCGGTGGTACTCTCGCCCGCTTCTACCGCTCCGCCAGCAACGGCCCGGGATTCCCCGTCGTATCGGCCGCGGATGTCTTGAGCGGCCAGGCTGCCAGCGCACTGCGCGACCGCTATGTCGTGATCGCCCCACCCGAGGCCGGTGACACTGACGGCGTGCGCACGCCGATTTCCGACAAGTCAGGAGCCGCTGTCCTGATCGCCACCGACCTCGCCAATTACCTGTCGGACGACCATATCGCACGACCTGGCTGGGGCCGTTGGGTGGAAATCGGGCTCGCCCTGTTGCTGGCTGTGGCGGTCGTTCTCAGTGGCCGTCTGAGTTTGCCAGCGTCAGCCGTACTCGCCGTCAGTGGCATGGCATTGCTCCTGGCAACGGAATATTTTCTGGTCGCCGTGGTGGGTCTCTGGCTCCAGCTCGCCGGTCTGGCTCTTTTCTGCCTGACTGGCGTCGCGATCTTCCAATTCATCATGCACCTCTCGGGCCGCTCCCCCGGCGAAGCACCCGGCAGCTCCAGCACCCGCGGCGGTATTGCGGCCGGCCACGCTGAGGAACTGGACCTGGGTTTCTCGGTTCTTCGGCAACAACCAACGACCGAGCGCACGAAGCTGCAACTCTACGAACTGGCCATGGAACATGGGAAGAAAAGGGATTATGCGCGGGCCGAACGCGTCTTCCGGCACATTGCTGCGCGCGATCCGGGCTACCGGGACGTGGCCGAAAAGCTGGAGAAGCTGTCCGGTGCCCGTGGGGTTGCCCCAGCTCCGGCGCGGCCGGGCCGTGTGGAGCCGACCCTGGACACAACCGCGGCTGCCGTGTCGCCAGCCGGGCGGACTCTGGGCCGCTATGAACTGGAGCGGGTGATCGGTCGCGGGGCGATGGCCACGGTGTACCTCGGCAGGGACCCGACGATCAACCGCCGTGTCGCCATCAAGACACTACCCCTGGCCGAGGAGTTTGCCGAGAGTGACCTGGCGACGGCTCGTTCGCACTTTCTTCGGGAAGCAGAATCGGCTGGACGGCTTAACCACCAGTACATCATCTCGATCCATGACGCCGGCGAAGACAATCGCATCGCTTACCTGGCAATGGAGTACTTTGAGGGCAAGCCGTTAAGCCACTACGCGCAACTGGGGCGGCTCCTGCCCCCCAAGGTGGTCTTCGAGTTGATGGCGCGGGCCGCCGAAGCCTTGCACTACGCTCACAGCCAGAATGTGGTGCATCGGGACGTGAAGCCAGCCAACCTCATGTACGACATTGCCAACGACCGGCTAAAACTCACGGATTTCGGAATTGCGCGGCTGACAGATGCGAGCCGGACGCGGACTGGTATCATCCTCGGTACACCGTCCTACATGTCGCCTGAACAACTGTCAGCCAGCAAGGTTTCCGGCCAGACCGACATTTACTCCCTGGGCGTTACGATGTATCACCTTTTAAGCGGCGCCCCACCCTTCCAGGCCGATTCCATTCCACGGCTGATGGACAAGATCGTACATCACAGGCATCGGCCGATCTCAGACATACGCGACGACGTCCCCGCTTGCGCAGACGCGATACTGACGCGCGCCATGGCCAAGAACCCCGGGGACCGCTACGAGAGCGGCAAGGCCATGGCATTGGCCCTGCGGGAGTGTTGTAGTACGTTTCCTGCGGATACCGTATGAGCCTGCGCACCAAATTCAATATCGTCGAGCTCTCCGATACCGGCAAGGTGAGGGAGCACAATGAGGATGCCATCAGCACCGATCCCGACGCGGGCCTGCTGGTGCTTGCCGACGGCATGGGCGGCTACAACGCAGGCGAGGTCGCCAGCGGTATCGCCGTGCGCACCGTGCTGGAGTTGGTGCCAGCAGCCTGTGCGCGCGAGGTTCGCAACGCCACGGATCCGGAAACCAGCCTGATGCGACAAACGATCATCCTGCGGGACGCCATCGCGCGCGCCAACCGGGTGATTCACCAGACCGCCAAGATGCAGCCCCAGTGCGAAGGAATGGGGACGACCATCGTGGCCTGCCTTTTCTATGACAACCGGGTCTCCATAGCGCACGTCGGAGACTCACGGTTGTATCGTTTTCGCCGCAATCGTTTCGAGCAGCTGACAATGGATCACTCCCTGCTCCAGGAGCTGGTAGACAGGGGCTTTTATTCTCAGGAGGAAGCCGCCCGTTCCACGAACCGCAACTACGTCACCCGCGCCCTGGGCGTCGATTCCATGGTGCAGGTGGAGGTGCAGGAACTCGAGGTCCAGGAGGGGGATGTCTTCCTGCTGTGCTCGGACGGCCTTCCCGACATGGTTGAGGACGAGGATATTCACTTAACGATCAGCACTTTTAGTGCTAATCTTCAAATGGCAGGTCAACAGCTGATTCAACTCAGCAATGACCACGGGGGCAAGGACAATGTCTCGGTCATCCTCACGCAGGTCGTGGAGCCATTTCCGGCCAAGACGGGTGTCCTGGCTCAATTGCGGCGCATATTCCAATAGATCGAAGCAGGCATTCGGGTCATGGCAAGACTGATTCTGAGCCTCGACGGGCAAATTCTCGCTGAATACAACATGTCCAAGGAGCGGTACACCGTAGGCCGCCTCCAGGACAATGACATTCGGATCGAAAACCCCACGGTCAGCGGGCACCATTCGCTGGTCATCAATATTCTTAACGACTCATTTCTTGAAGATCTGAACAGCACCAACGGCACCTACGTGAACGGGCGGCTGATCAAGAAGCACGCTCTGCAGAACGGGGACGTCGTCACAGTGGGCCGGCACCAGCTGCGCTTCGTGGACGGCATTTCAGACGAGGAAGACGAATTCGCCAGCACAATGGTCATCGAACGGCAGACGGGCGGCGTCGAGGCGCTGGCCAAAGCCGCGGCCATGTCGGCCGAATTGAATGCCAACGGGGCGGGGGCAGCGCAGCCAGGACGTGCTGAGCCGTCGACCACGCCACTCTCGGTCGCCAAGGTCCAGGTCCTGAACGGCTCGTTCGCCGGGCGGGAAATCTCGCTAAGCAAGGCACTTACCACGCTCGGACGGCCCGGCATCCAGGTCGTGGCGATTACCCGGCGCGCGGACGGCTATCACGTGGTGCAGGTAGAAAACACGTCGGCGAACCAGCCCAAGCTGAATGGTCAGGTATTGGGGCCCCAGGCGCGCAAGCTGACTGACAACGACGTGATCGAGATCATTGGCATCAAGATGGGATTTTTCCTGGCCTGAATGATCCAGGTGCCTGACTAGGCTGGCGTTGCACCAGCCTCGACGCGGACCGCGACGCGACGATTGATGCCCGTCATCAGTGTCCACGGAATCGTCCGGGCAGCACCGGCAATTTCTTCCACCGTGGGGCTGTCGCCCCAGAGTACGACCGGATCCCCGGCGACGGCGCCCGGCACTTCCGTGAGATCAATCGTCAGCATGTCCATGGATACCCGACCAACCAGGGGCGCGACGAGACCCCGCACGCCAACCGGAGTGCCGGCACCGACGTGCCACGGATAGCCATCGGCATACCCCGCCGCCGCAATACCGAGGACGCTGTCACGCGGCGCCACCCAGTGCCCCCCGTACCCGACGCGCTGTCCCTTCCTGACAGGCTTCACGGCAATCAGGCGGGTTTCAAAGGACATGGCCGGGCGCAGACCCAGATCAGTGGCGGACTTGCCGCGCAGGGGCGAGGCCCCGAACAACATGATCCCCGGACGGACCCAGTTTCGTCCCGGGTAGCGCAGCAGCCCCCCATCCCGCAACGTATCGGGCCACTGCAGGATCGCGGCGGAATTCGCCAGGCTGACGTCGCCGTCCCAGACAGCCAGAAGGCGGCTGAAGACCTGCAATTGCTCTACCGTGGCTGGGTCGCTGTGATCGTCGGCACAACCCAGATGGGTCATCAGGGTCAGGGACCTGACACTCGCAGAAGAACGCAGTCGTTTCAGCAGCTCGGGAACCGCCGACGGTTCGACCCCGAGCCGCCCCATTCCTGTATCGACCTTCAGCCAGCAGGCAACCGGAGCACCGACAGCAGCACCCTCCAGCACTGCAGCTTGCTGGGCTGAATGCACCACCACGTCGAGCTCAAGATCAGAGGCAATTCGCAACTCTTCCGGCGTCAGGCAGCCACCGAGGATTACCAGTCGCTTGCGAATGTCAGCCTCGCGCAACTGCACGGCCTCCTCAAGTCGGGCCACAGCAAACGCGTCGACGTCTTCCAGGATGCGCGCCACCTGGATCAGTCCGTGACCGTAAGCGTTTGCCTTGATGACCGCGAGCACCGGACAGCCCGGCGCCAGCTCGCGTACCCGGTCGAGATTGTTACGGAGCGCCGCCGGCCGAATGACCGCGACCGCCGCTGGGGTCACTGAAAGCCCTCAAGCTCGGGAGCATAGTTCTCAAACTTGGTGAACTTGCCGAGGAAGGTCAGCGGGAACTCGCCGGTGGGCCCGTTCCGCTGCTTGGCAATGTGGATGTCGGCAATGCCCTTCCGCGGACTATCGTGGTTGTAAACCTCGTCGCGGTATATGAACAGGATCAGGTCGGCGTCCTGCTCGATAGCCCCCGACTCGCGAAGATCGGACATAACCGGCTTCTTGTCCGTTCGTGACTCGACGCTCCGGTTGAGCTGCGACAGCGCGATAATGGGCACGCGAAGTTCGCGAGCCAGGCCCTTGAGCGACCGGGATATCTCGGAAATTTCCGTGGCGCGGTTTTCGGCCGTCCCGGCAACCCGCATCAGCTGCAGGTAATCGACGACGATCAGGTCGAGGCCCCGCTCGCGCTGGAGGCGCCGCGCCCGTGCACGAACTTCTGTTGGCGTCATCGACGGGGTGTCATCGATATAAATCGGTGCCTCCGCCATCTGCTGGATGGCGCCATTGATCCGCGGCCAGTCATCATCCCCGAAGCGCCCGTTGCGCAGATGCGCCTGATCCACGCGCCCGAGCGAGGACACCATGCGCAGAGCCAGTTGCTCGACCGACATCTCCATACTGAATATGGCGGCTGACTTGCGCGCGCCCAGTGCAGCGTTCTCTGCAATGTTCAGGGCCAGCGAAGTCTTGCCCATCGAGGGCCGGCCGGCGACGATGATCAGGTCACCGGGCTGCAGTCCTGCCGTGAAGTCATCCAGCCGGTTAAAGCCCGTCGGCAGGCCGGTAATGGACCCCTGCGACTGGTGCAGGGTGTCAAGGCGGTCGATCGTGGAATGCAGAATCTCACTGAGACGAATAAATCCGGACCCGCGTCGCTGACCCCGCTCGGCAATCTCGAAGACGCGGCGTTCCGCCTCGTCGACGAGTTCGGCGATTGGCCGGCCCTCCGGGCGGTAGGCCGACGACGCGATTTCGTTGCCAACCTCAATCAGCCGGCGCAATAACGCCCGCTCGCGAATGATGCGCGCGTAGTAGGTGACATTGGCGGCGCTGGCCGTATCGGTGACCAGCTCGGTGAGATAAGCGGTCCCGCCTGCGTTGGCCAGTTCCTCGCGGGACGCGAGATACTCGCCAAGCGTCACGGCATCAGCCGGCTGGCTGCGCTCGGCCAAACCCTGGATGGCGCTGAAGATCAGGCGATGATCAGGCCGGAAAAAGTCGGGGGACGCAACCAGATCGGCTATGCGATCCCAGCTGCTGTTGTCGAGCATCAGGCCGCCGAGCAGGGCTTGCTCAGCCTGATTGGAACTGGGTGGTGCCGGAAGTTCGGCCACGGCCCCGGCGTCGCGTCGCGGCCCGGGTGTTGCCATACGATTGCTTGTCCCTGTCTTCGTCTAGGTGGCCTGGTCTAGGTGGCCTTAGCCGGTCTGGCCATCGTCTTCGGCCACCACCGTGATTCGGAGTGTTGCATTCACGTCGCTGTGCAGGTGGAGGTCGATCGAGTGATCGCCGATCGTACGAATGGGGCCCTCAGGCAACCGGACTTCACTGCGCTTTACCGGCACACCGGCAGCTGTGCAAGCCTCGGCAATATCAGCCGTTCCCAGCGAACCGAACAATTTGCCTTCTGTACCCGCCTTGGCCGTCAGTCGCAGGGTGAGCTTGCCAGCCGCAGCGGCACGCTGTTGTGCTGCCCCCAGTTCCCCGGCCTGCTTTTTTTCAAACTCGGCGCGCCGGGCCTCGAATAGTGCAATGTTGGACGACGTTGCCAGCGTGGCCTTGCCCCGGGGCAGAAGGAAATTACGGCCATACCCGGAGCGGACCTTGACCTGGTCACCGATGTTGCCCAGGTTTTCAACTTTTTCGAGGAGAATCACGTCCATAGTTACGATCTCTAAATTGCGTCTCTAATTTGCTTTGGGCGCCCGGCGGGGTCGCGTATTAAACCACATTCGTCCGGCGGCGGCGCAGGCTGAAGCCGTTGTCCACGACCCCGGCGATCGCCAGCGCCAGGAGCAGCAGCCCGGCCAGAGGCGCCCCAAGCAGTAGAGGCGCATAGAGCGCCAGCGGCCAGATCTTAGGCCAGGCCCGGTAGTCGGCGGTCCAGTGGACGATCGCCAGGCCCTGCGCCATGAAGCCGGTGCCCAGTACCAGCAGCGCGCCCCCGCCGAGGCTTACGAATCCCGCCAACGCAAGGACCGCCGCCACCAGGGCGCCAGCCGACAGTACCCGACCCAGGCGCAACTCCAGGAATTGTCGGCGCCAGTCGTCATCCGCGGCTTCCCGATCCAGCCATAAACCCAGCATTACCGCCAGAATCAGTGTGGACAGCAGGCTCGCGCCGATCACGCCGTGCATCAGGCTGGCCACCATGGCCAGCCAACCGTCCGGCAATTCACCGGCCTGCGGGAGGCCGGCGGCCTTGAACAGCGCCTCAAGTACTGGCTGCCAGTACGCCCGCGGATCAGGAACTATTACGCTAGCCAACAAAATCCCGAGCAGCGTGATCACAACGACAACCTGCACGGCAAGATCAACGGACCGAAAGCGCCGCAGGACAACTCCAGCCAGGAGCGACCCACCCCAAAGCGCTCCGGCCCCGAGAACTACAGGCCCGGGGGCCGCGGTGCCGGCTTCGTCGCTGGTGAGCTGCACAAGACCCCCGAGAAGGACCAGGCTTGCGCCGGCATCCACAGCGGCGCTCCGCCAGCCGGCGACGCGGGCCGCCATGACCAGGATCGCCGCGCTGATGACATTCGTCAGGGGCAGAAGGAACGTCACGACGATGGCGCCAATGCGCGCCCACCGGGACTTACGCAGCCAGCTCGCAATTCCACTCACGACGACACGCCGCCACGGAGGCGCCACACGAACCGGAATTCACGCGCGCGTGTCAGGCTCTGTCAGTGCTTGTCGGTGTAGGGCAGCAAGGCAAGAAAACGGGCTCGCTTAACGGCCGTCGACAGCTGCCTCTGATAGCGGGCCTTGGTTCCCGTGATCCGGCTTGGAACGATCTTGCCGGTTTCCGTGACATACGCACGGAGGGTCTCTAGATCCTTGTAGTCGATCTCCTTGATGCCTTCAGCGGTGAATTTGCAGAATTTGCGACGACGAAAATACTTGCTCATGAATATGGTGTCCTTCGATCAGTAAGACGGGCTAGACAGGCGCGCTATCGGTGTCGGCCGAGTCGCCATCGTCTTCGTTCCGTTCAAGCAAGGGGCGGCTGCCATCGTCTGCCGCCTTGACCAGCGGTGACGGGTCAGTTGCCGCATCGTCGCGACCCATGACGAGATGCCGGAGTACCGCATCACTGAAACGGAACGCACCGACGAGCTCCGCCAGCGTGGGCTGGTCACACTCGATGTTCATCAGCACGTAGTGGGCCTTGTGGACCTTGTTGATGGAATGCGCCAGCTGGCGCCGCCCCCAGTCCTCGAGTCGATGAACCTGGCCGCCGCCGGTCGTGATCATGGCGCGATAGCGCTCGACCATGGCAGGGACCTGCTCGCTCTGATCAGGATGAACGAGAAATACGATCTCGTAATGACGCATACGACGCTCCTTGTGGATTACAGCCACCCATTCCCGGCGCCGGAAACCGGGCCATGTGGTGTGGCAAGGGCCGCGCAAGGCCAAAACCCTGCTTGCGGGACGCGAATCCTACCGGACTGGACGGGTCCCGGGCAACCGCGACGCCACCGAGCGTTGCCGCAGGCACTCGTAAAGACAGATACCGGTGGCCACGGCCACGTTGAGACTGCTGACAGTACCGTGCATGGGGAGCCGGACCCGGTGATCGCACCGCTCACGGGTCAGATGCCGCAATCCCTCCCCCTCGGCCCCCAGCACCAGGACAATGCCGGTCGTCAGGTCCACGTCATAGAGGGAGGTGTCCGCCGCGTCGTCGGTCCCGACAATCCAGAGCCCCTGGCCTTTCAGTGTCTCCAGGAACCGGACCAGATTGCTGACCTGCACTATGGCCTGTGATTCGGCGGCTCCGGCGGCCACCTTGCTGACCACGGGCGTCACATCCACGTTACGGTGCCGCGCTACAACGACAAGATTGGCACCGGCGGCGTCGGCCGTCCGCAGGCAAGCGCCGAAATTACGTGGATCCTGCACACCGTCCAGTGCCAGAACCAGCGGCCGATCGACGCCCGCCAGAAGGTCCCTGGCAGCCCCTTCCGAGAGCGGCCCCGACTCGGCCAGCAGGGCGGCGACGCCCTGGTGCTTGGCGGTTCCCGTCAGCTTCTCGAGTTCATCGGCCGAAACCCGCATGACCCGGGCCGCCCGGGACAGGGCGTCGGCAAGGCGTGCCTGCCGCTCATCGCCGAGATCGGACTGGAGGTAGACACGTTCGACGGTCCCGGCTCTCGTCAGCAGGACTTGCCGAACGGGGTGAATACCGTAGATCAACCGCTGGGGCATATGCCGCTCACTGCCGTGGGCGGCGGCCGCGAGGCGGACCCGCTGTTTTCTTCTTTCGCGCCGGCTGCTTCCCAGCGCCTTTGCCAGCACTCTTGCTAGCACTCTTGGCCTCACTGACGCCATCGAGCGTCAGATCGATCCGTGCCTCGTCCGTGTCCACGCGCGCCACGCGCACACGCACATCATCACCCAGCCGGAAGGTGCGTCCCGTGCGTTCACCTTTCAGGCCGCGCGCGCCCGGTTCCAGGTGGTAGTAGTCGCTCGGCAGGCTGGTGACGTGAATGAGTCCGTCCACGAGCAGGTCGCGGAGCATCACAAACAGCCCGAAGTGCGTGACGCCCGTGACGACACCGTCCAGCGTCTTGCCGACCTGATCCTCCATGAACAGGCACTTGCAGCGGGACTCCACGAAGCGGGTTCCCTCGTCCGCTCGCCGTTCCTGCATGGACGTCATCGTACCGAGCTGCTCGGCGGCCGGCAGGTCAACCGGACATGCCGCCGGCTTGCCACTGTCGAGCAGGTGACCGAGTCCCCGGTGGACGAGCAGGTCGGGGTAGCGCCGGATCGGTGACGTAAAGTGGGCGTAACAGTTGAGCGCCAGGCCGAAGTGTCCCTTGTTCACCGGCTGGTAGACCGCCCGCTTCATGCTGCGCAGCACCGCCGTGGCCAGCATCGGAAAATCGGGCCGGTCGCGGATCTGCTCCAGAACCCGGTTGATTTCCCGGGGGCGCGTTCCGGCGGTATCCGCGACGGGTATACCAAGTCCCTGGAACAGAAGACGAAGCTCCTCGAGCTTGTCCCCCTCGGGTCCGCCATGCACACGATACAGCGTGGTCATCTTGTGCTTGCGCAAATAGCCGGCCGCCTCGACGTTTGCGGCAATCATGCATTCCTCAATCAGGCGGTGAGCGTCGTTCCGGTGACGGGATCCCACACCGACAATCACGCCGGCGGCATCCAGTTGAATCTTGATTTCCGGCAAGTCGAGATCGAGAGCGCCGCGGCGCTGACGGGCCTGGTGCAGACACCCGAAGACCGCATACAGGCTCCCGATTACGGGACGAACCGCGTCTGGAACCCTGGCGCCCACTTCCCCCCGCTGGCACCCGTCAACGGCGTCGTAGGTAAGACGTGCCCGTGAATGCATTACGGCCCGGTAGAACGTCGAGCTGGCAACCTCACCCCGCCCGTCGATTTGCATGTCACAGACCATGCAAAGACGATCCACTGCCGGCTTCAGGGAGCACAGCTCGTTGGATAACTCCTCCGGAAGCATCGGCACCACGCGGTCAGGAAAGTACACGGAAGTGCCCCGACGCCGCGCCTCGGTATCAATGGCCTCGCCTGGCCTCACGTAATGCGAGACGTCGGCGATGGCCACAACCAGCCGCCAGCCACCAGCCTTCGGCTCTGCATACACGGCATCGTCAAAATCGCGCGCGTCTTCACCGTCGATAGTTACCAGTGGCAACTCGCGAAGATCGACACGACCCCGCTTGTCTGCAGCCGCCACCTCGGTTCCCAACCGGCGCGCATCGTCCATGGCGGACCCGGACCAGGCGGATGGAATGTGGAACATCTCGATCGCGGCATCCGTCAGGACGCGGGGATCGCGGGGATCACCGAGAATTTCGACTACCCGCCCACGGGCTTCATGGGTCGGCCCGGGATACTCAAGTATCTCCAGCTTGACCAGCTGCCCGGGCTCGGCATCCGCCCGGTCCCTGTCCGTTACGATGAAGTGATGGGGTGAACGCCCCGTCTCCACGACCCAGCCCAGGCCATGCTCGCGATGATAGCGGCCAACGAAACTCTCGCGACTTCGGGCAAGAATTTCCACAACCGTGCCCGCGCGACGGCCACCCCGGCCTCGGCCCGACACGCGGACTGCCACGCGATCTCCATCGAGGATGGCACGCATCTCCGGCACGGGCAGGAAAATGTCGTCAGCTCCGTCGTCAGGAACGAGAAACCCGAATCCGTCCCGGTGGGCTGTGACCGTGCCGGGCACCACGTTGAGCTTGTCGCTGAGGCAATACTCGCCACCACGATTAATGAGCAACTGCCCGGCGACACGCAGCGTTTCCAGTCGGCGGCGGATTTCAGCGACCTGACGTTCGCCACTGGCACCAGTCAGGGTAGCCATGGCAGCGAGGGTCAGCGGTACGCCCTGCTCCCTGAGTACTGCCAGCAAGTCGTTGGGACCGGGAACCGGGTGTCGATAGGTGGTGGTATCGCCGCCCCTTGTGGAGGCAACGGCGATCGATTTGCGACGGGTGTGCCGTTTACGCATGAAATTCTGTAGTCAATTGGCTCATTGCGTTGACAAGCATACAGCCTGCCATTAGATTGCCGGCCTCCCAGTCAGGCCGCCCCACCCCGTTGAGGGGCCGGAATTTGGTAGACGCGAATGCCCAGATGGCGGAATTGGTAGACGCGCCAGCTTCAGGTGCTGGTTATCGAAAGGTAGTGGAGGTTCAAGTCCTCTTCTGGGCACCAAACTAAGTAAGGCTCCCTTTTCGGGAGCCTTCTTATTTGGGGTCGGGTTAGCACCACCTTCCCGAATGAGGGCGTCGAAGTCCTGCATGAAACTGGCAAAACGTTTGCGCAACTCATCAGTTTGCGCGGGCGACAACGTACTGAGCACCTCTGCGACGAAACTGAATACTTGCCGCTGGTTATCCTCGACCAGTCCCCGATAGCCCGGACTGTCGAACTGGTTCGGATCAAGCATCAGGTCTGCCAGTCGGGTCACGAATTGCGGATCTGACTTTCTGCCCGCCAGCAGTGCACGAAATTGCGCCTGCCAGGCCGCCCGCCGGTGCAGCCACTCGGCGGACAGATCGTGCAGTTGCGCCGTACGGCTGCGGATCAAGCCTTCCTGCTCCGCGCTCAGTCGCCCGGTAAAACGCCGGAACATCCTGATGATTGCCTTGTCCTGCTTGGACCGGCGCTCCACGGCGGTGATCCCCGAGTACTCCTCCTCAAACTCAAGATTTTCCTCGGCAAGCCGCTCAAACAACTCTTCAACCTGTTCGTCTGAGAGCGACTGCAACAGCGGGCCGGCATCGGCCGCGACCTGGCGCAGCAGTTGATCCCAAAGCCCGACTACTTCCACATACTGGTCAGCAATGAAGGCGGCCGATACCGGCGCCCCCACACGATCATGGACGGACCGCGACAATGCCACGTAGTGTGGCAACTGGGTCGACCGGTGCCAGACCAGCGTGCGGGCAATCAGTTCCCTGGCCTGTGTTTTCTGCGTGGCGTCGAGGTCAAAGTAATCGTCAATGTACCAGAGGGTCAGCCAGTCCAACTGGTTGTACGCGACCCGAACGACACAGCCGCTGAGCAGCACAGCCAGCAGTGCACAAGTCGCCACCACACGAATCCCTGAGCTTCGTGCTGCTCCCGACCCTCGCTGTCTGTCTGTCACGTGGAGCATCGAATCGAGCCGCTGTAGGTCAGTCGAAGGGATGGCGGACGATGATGTTGTGATCGCGGTCGGCGCCCGTCGAGATCATGTCGACCGGCACGCCAACAATCGCTTCGAGACGGCGGAGGTAATTCCGGGCCGCGGCGGGCAGGCCGTCAATCGTCCGGATCCCGAGGGTGGATTCGGACCAGCCAGGACACTCCTCGTAGACGGGCTCGACATCCGCATAGGCGTCCACGAGAAGCGGTGGGTTGCTGGTGAGCTCCCCATTGAGCCTGTAGCCGGTGCAGACCTTAACCACTGGCAGGCCGTCGAGGACATCGAGCTTGGTCACACACAAGCCGGTTACGCTGCTGTTGATGACGGCACGGCGCACGGTGACGGCATCGAACCACCCGCAGCGCCGCGGGCGGCCTGTGGTTGAACCGAATTCAATGCCCAACCGGGCCAGTCGCTGTCCAGTCTCGTCGAACAGCTCAGTGGGAAAAGGGCCACTGCCCACGCGGGTCGTGTACGCCTTGACCACGCCGAGTACGTAGTCGAAATCAGTCGGTCCCAGGCCGGAACCTGTGGCGGCGCAACCGGCCGACGTGTTGGACGACGTTACGTAGGGATATGTTCCGTGATCAACGTCCAGCAAGGCGCCTTGTGCGCCTTCAAACATCAGCCGGGCGCCACTGCGGCGCAGACCATCGAGATAAGCGACTGTATCGATTATGAGCGGCCGTATGCGCGCCCCCATCGTGAGCCATTCATCGCGGGTAGCCTCAACATCAACCGGAGGTACCGAGTAGTAGCGCTCGAGCATGAAGTTGTGCAACTCCATGACTTCCGCGAGACGCTCTCCGAAGCGGACCTCGTCGAAGAGATCAGCCATTCGGAGTGCCCGGCGTCCCGCCTTGTCCTCGTAAGCCGGGCCAATGCCGCGGCCGGTGGTACCGAGTGCGCGATGGCCCCGGGCCTGCTCCCGTGCCTGGTCCAGTGCGATGTGCGTCGGCAGGATCATCGGGCAGGCTGCGCTCAGCTTGAGACGTTCTGCAACGGCGACGCCACGGCTCTCCAGGCCATCCACTTCCTTGAGAAGCGACGGGAGATGCACCACGACGCCATTGCCAATCACGCAGGCCACACCGGGACGGAGGATGCCCGATGGAATCAGGTGCAGGACGGTCTTCTGCCCGTTGATCAGGAGCGTATGGCCGGCGTTATGCCCACCCTGAAAACGGATCACCGCATCCGCCTGCTCGGTCAGCAGATCCACGATCTTGCCTTTGCCCTCATCACCCCACTGAGTGCCGATGACAATTACAGTCTTGCCCACGATCAGCTTCCGCCCCGGACGAACACCAGCAGTGCGACGCCTGCCAGCATGCTCAGCAACCCGAATATGCGCAGCTGCCGCCCGGGCAGACCTGCGATCATAGTCATGCCCCGCCGCCAGCCGTCCGGGCTCAGGAAGGGCAGGATGCCCTCGAGCACAAGGTAAAGTGCCAGCCCCGTCAGGAAATCATTCCAGTCCATTGCTGCCTCAGGATTGCTGCCACTCGGGCTACACCCTGGTGTAGCCCGACAGCATCAGCGTCCGCCTTAAGGCTTTGCCATGTAGCGGAAGAACTCGCTGTTCTTGTCGAGGACGAGGAGATCATTGTCCTTCCCAAACGAACGACGATAGGCCTGGATACTACGGTAGAAGGAAAAGAACTCGGGATCCTTCTGGTAGGCCTCCGCGTAAATCCCTGCCGCTTCCGCGTCACCGGCACCACGGACTTTCTCGGCCTCGCGATACGCCTCGGCCAGCGTTACCGTCCGCTCACGATCTGCCGCAGCGCGGATCTGCTCGGCCGCCTCTGCACCCTGGGCGCGCAACTCGGAGGCAGTACGCGCCCGTTCCTGGCGCATGCGATCGAACACCGAATCACTGACCTGCTCCGGGAACTCCGTCCGCTTGACCCGCACATCAATAATTTCAATGCCTAGCGTTCGCGCGTTTACCCGGGCTCTGGCCAGCATGTCGTCGAGCAATTCGCGACGCTCCGCCGAAACCACCTGCGGAACGGTGCGCTTGGCAAATTCGCTACGGACACCGTCCTTGACGATTTCGATGAGGCGCTGGGCAGCCAGCAGTTCGTCACCACGGGTGGCTTTGTAATACTCGGCAACATCGACAATGCGCCACTTCACGAAGAAATCCACGAAGAGGTTCTTCTTTTCCAGCGTCAGGAAAAGTTCCTGCGGATTTGTCTGGGTGAGTATCGTCCTGGGGAATTTCCTCACGGTGTTCATCCAGGGCAGCTTGAAGTGCAGACCAGGCTGGATATTGGTCTCGAGAATACGACTGAACTGGAACTTGATCGCCACCTCACGCTCGTCAACGGTAAAGACCGAGGCACTGACCAGCAGGGCGAGCAGGACAAGACCGATTGGCAACAGGGCGCGGACGTTCATCGGGCCTCCCGGGTACGGCGGTCTTCACGATCTCTGGTTGCTACTGAGGCCTCGGCAGCAGCGCTGGCTGCAGGGGTCGGGTTGGCTTGAGTGGCGGCCGTTGGCGCCGGGTTGCGCTGTTCAAGGATCTTGTCCACCGGCAGGTAAATCAGGTTATTGCCCTCGGTGCTATCTATCAGGACCTTGTTGGAATTGGCGTAGATGTCTTCCATCGCATCCAGGTACAGGCGCCGACGGGTAACCTCTGGCGCCTGCTTGTACTTGGCAAGCAACTGGGTGAAGCGGGACGCCTCACCCTGTGCATCGGCAACTACCCGGGCGCGGTAGCCCTCCGAGTCCTGCTGGCGGCGTACTGCCTCACCACGGGCTCGCGGGAGAACGTCGTTGGCGTAGGCCTGCGCCTCGAATGAGAGCCGCTCACGGTCCTCGCGCGCCTTGATCGCATCCTGCACGGCCGCCTCCACCTGGCTGGGAAAATTGGCGTCCTGCAGATTGACCTTGGTTACCAGCATCCCGGTCTGATACTCGTCCAGGGTCTGCTGAATCAGCGTTTCCGTGACTGCCGCGATCTCGGTACGGCCCGCAAGCAGCACGAAATCCAGCTTGCTCTTGCCGACAACTTCACGGATAACACTCTCGGTAACGTCCTGCAGGCTGGCTTCAGGATCACGCACACTGAACAGGAACTTCACGGGATCCGCGCGGCGATACTGCACGACCAGGTCAACGACAATAATATTCTCGTCGGCGGTCAGCATTCGCGTCTGCTGCTTGAACGAAACCACCTCGTTGATGTTGACCTTCTCGACCCGCTCGATCGGCCAGGGCATGTGCCACTGAACACCGGGATCGGTCGTTTCAAGGTACTTGCCGAAACGGGTGACAACACCGCGCGCTGCTTCGTCGATGGTGTAGAAGCCACTGCCGAGCCACACAAGGACCGCGACGATCGCCAAAATGGTTACCGCCGGGCCTCCGGGCTGCCCGCTGCCGGCCTCCGTCTGACGAGGACCGCCCCGCCCGCCACGCAGGAATGAGTTCAGGCGCTGCTGCCATTCGCGGACGATCTTGTCGAGGTCCGGCGGACCCTCGTTACGGCCCCGGTCCCAGGGATTCTTGCCGCCACCAGACTCGTTCCAGGCCATAACCTTCAGTCCCAGGCTTTCATGTTGGTTTGCACACCATCGTTCGCTGCCGGCCGGCTTACCGCCTGCTCCGACAGCACTTGTAAATGCTCACGCCGGTTCAGGTCGTCGAAACCGCGGCGATCAAGTTCCAGATCCAGTTCCCAGCCGCCCTCTTCCAGCAACCGCTCCGTCACTACGGCTCCCATCTCGTACAGACGGGCCCGCAATCGAGCCTCCGTTGCTGTCAGCGCTACCGTGCACTTGAGCATGGCGACCTGAAGATATTCCGCAATTACACCGAGCAGCGCATCAACGCCAAGGCCGGTACGCGACGACAGCCAGACTCGCGTTGGCAGGCCCGTTTCCGCACGGTCAACGCGGGGCTGAATATTAAGTATATCAGCCTTATTGTAGACCTGAATTCGCGGCAAGTGCTCCGCCCCGATTTCCTCCAGAACCTTCACAACATCGTAAACCCGCTCCTCGTGGGCAGGGTCCGAACAGTCGATGACGTGCAGGAGCAGCCGCGAGTGCTGGGTCTCTTCCAGGGTCGACCGGAATGCGGCGACCAGTTCGTGCGGCAGATCGCGAATGAACCCGACCGTGTCGGCCATGACAATACCCGTACCATCGAGCAGCGTGACACGGCGCAGCGTGGGGTCGAGCGTCGCAAAGAGCTGGTCAGCAACGAGCACTCCCGCATTGGTCAGCAGATTGAACAACGTGGACTTTCCCGCGTTGGTATACCCGACGAGAGATACCGTGGGGACCCCCTCCTTGCGCCGCTTCTGACCGGAGGTTTGCCGCTGACGAGAGACCCGGCCGAGACGTTCGGTAAGACTGCGGATACGCTGACCGATCAGCCGGCGGTCCGTTTCGAGCTGGGTTTCACCCGGACCACGCAGGCCGATGCCCCCCTTCTGCCGCTCGAGATGGGTCCAGCCGCGCACCAATCGCGTGGACAGGTGCTCCATTTGCGCCAGCTCGACCTGCAACTTGCCTTCGTGGGTTCGGGCGCGCTGCGCAAAGATATCGAGGATCAGACCGGTCCGATCGATCACACGCCGATCAAGGGTCTTTTCGAGATTGCGCTGCTGAGCCGGGCTCAAGCGATGGTCGACAAGAACGATCTCGGCGCAGGTGTCGTGCAGAAGTTGACGCAGCTCTTCGACCTTGCCGGTGCCAATCAGAAACCGGGGATTCACCTGGCGCAGGGATGCGGTGAGTGCGCCGGCTATTTCGGCCCCCGCCGACAAGGCGAGGGAAACAAATTCCAGTTGCTCTTCAGCGCTTGGGAGGTGGCCAAGACCGACGTGAACGAGAACGGCCAGTTCGCCGTGGCTCGGTCGGTCAAACAAGACGGCACTCCGTACCCGGCCGGAAAAGCCCGGAGCGGACGTGCCGGAAGAACGACGGATCAGTGTGGTTAATCAGTCGTCACTCTCGTCGTCTGGCAAGACGACCGCACGGGACGGCACGACGGTGGAAATCGCGTGCTTGTAGACCATCTGGCTGACGCTGTTCTTGAGCAACACGACAAACTGGTCGAACGAGTCAATGGTTCCCTGAAGCTTGATCCCGTTCACGAGATATATCGAGACAGGCACCTTCTCCTTCCGAAGCGTGTTCAAGAAGGGATCCTGCAGCACCTGACCTTTGGCCATTTTGGACTCCTGAATTATTCTTTTTGTTAATGATCCGCGACGTCATTCTAGCGGCTCAGGACAGATATTGCATCCGCGGCATGGCGGCACGCACCGCCCGCTCGAGGTCCGGGAGGAGGCTCTCAGACTCCATATCCAGCCACAGATCACAGTCTTCCCGACGAAGCCAGGTCAGCTGGCGTTTGGCGAGCTGCCGTGTGGCGGCGAGCGCCCGAATTTCCGCGTCGGCGCGACTGCAGCGTCCGACGAGAAATTCAGCGATTTGCCGATAGCCGACCGCGCGCAGGGCCGGACAGTCCGCAGACATCCGGGGCATGGCCAGGAGCCTCTCGACCTCCCCGGTGAATCCATGTTCCAGCATGCTCCTGAAGCGCCGGGCAATTCGCCCGGCCAGTAGTTCGCGGTCGCGCGGCACAAGTCCGATCTTCAGGAACTTGCCCCGCTCCGAAGCTGGCGCCCGGCCCTGCTGCGCCGAGATCGGCCGGCCGGTCAGCCGCCGGACTTCCAGGGCGCGCTGAATTCGCTGCCGATCCGTCACGCCGATACGGGCCGCTGCTACGGGATCGAGCGCGGCGAGCTCGGCGTGCAGGGCGGGCCAGCCTTCGCGGGCTGCGCGCGCGTCCAGTTCAGACCGTACGGCGGAATCGGCAGCGGGCAGATCCGACAGGCCCTGGGTCAGGCTCCGGAAATACAGCAGCGTCCCGCCAACGAGTAGCGGCACTCGGCCGGCGGCGCTGATCTCCTCAATGCCGCGCGAAGCATCAGTGACAAAGTCCCCAGCCGAGTACTGCTCCCACGGATCCCGGATGTCGATCAGCCGGTGGGGATACCGCGCCAGCGTGTCCGGTGAGGGCTTACCCGTGCCGATATCGAGATGCCGGTAAACCATGGCTGAATCCACGCTGATCAACCCCAGGGGCAACCTCCCCGCGAGCGCGAGCGCGAGATCCGTCTTCCCGGTGGCCGTCGGCCCCATCAGGCAAATGGCAAAATCCGCTGGCATGGCGACCACGAGTCAACGGCCGCGCGCAAACAGGCGGTCGATCTCAGGCAGCGAAAGGGCCACGCGGGTGGGCCGGCCGTGATTGCACTGCTCACTGCGCGGCGTGCGCTCCATGTCGCGCAGCAGTCCGTTCATCTCGTCGATCGTCAGGCGCCGGTTGGCGCGAATGGAGGCGTGACAGGCGACGTCCGCCAGGCACCGGTCAAGCAGGCCAAGTAACTCGTCGACACCAAGATCGTCGTGCAACCCACCCACCAGGCCGTGGACAAACGACGCGACGTCGTCCCCCGCCAGCATCGCCGGCACCGCACGCAAGGTCAGGCGGCCAGGCCCGCTGCGAAGCAGGTCAAAACCGCAGCGCTCCAGTAACTGCGCATGATGGGTGGCACGCTCAGCCTCAGCTTCGGTGACCGACAAGGTAATCGGGAGCAGCAAGGCCTGGGACTGGACGGCAGACTGGCGAATAGCAGCTTTCAGACGTTCATAAGTGACCCGCTCGTGGGCGGCGTGCGCATCCACAATCACCAGGCCGTCAGCTGTTTCCGAAAGGATATAGATGCCATGGAGTTGCGCGACCGCAAAACCGAGCGCCGGGATGCCACTGGCTGTTTCCGGTCCGGTCGCAGCCACGGGGTATGCTGCGCCGTCGTCCCGGACAATCCCCGCCCCCCCTTGCGCCGGTCGTTCGACCGACAGACCGAATGCCAGCGCCGCGGTTCGCAAACCGGCGCCAGTTTCCGGCGCGGTCGCAGGCCCTGGAACTCGCTCATCGCCGCTGCCCGGGCCGGCGATGACCTCCTCCACGGAACGACGCACAAAATCCCGCACGCGGCCCGGATCCCGGAAGCGCACTTCGTGCTTGGCCGGGTGCGCATTCACGTCGACCCAGGCAGGGTCCATGTCGAGATAAAGAACATACGCGGGCCACCGGTCCCGATAGAGCACGTCCCGGAAAGCCGCCCGGACAGCACCCGCCAGCACTTTGTCCCGAATGGCCCGGCCGTTCAGAAACAAGTACTGCAGGTCAGCCTGGCTGCGCGCGTGCGTCGGCAAGGCGATCCACCCGCGCAACGACAGGCCCGGGGCATCGCGCATGACGGGAACAGCGTGCTGGATGAATTCCTC
>CAZPNN010000342.1:0-8685 GCA_964587605.1 uncultured Chromatiaceae bacterium | reverse complement strand
CGTCAGCGTGGCGCAGGACGCTCGGCGTGATCTCAGGGTGCAGCCACTCGCGCCGCTGTTCGATGTACCTGGGGTACACCGTGAGTCTTGGCGTCAGCACTTTCCCCGCCGCCGCGGTTTGCCGGGCCAGCAGATCGAGTTCGGGCCACGGTGACTCGGGATTCACGTGATCCGGCGTGACGGGTGAAACGCCACCCCAGTCGTTGATGCCCGCAACGACCAGGTCGTCGAGTCGGCCGGCGTTCAGGTTGGGCGGCACCTGGAGGCTCATGTCCGGCCCGAACAGGTGGCGGGCCATCGCGATCGTCCACAGCAGTTCATCGAAAGCGGGAGCCGGCTTGCCTGCCATCGCCGTGCCGGGCTTCGGCACGAAGTTCTGGACGATCAGCTCCTGCAGGTGGCCGAACTCGCGGTGCAGATCGCGAAGCAGGAGCAGGCTACCCAGCCGCTCGTCGCGCGTTTCGCCAATGCCGATCAGCAGGCCAGTGGTCAGCGGCACGCGCGCTTCGCCGGCGGCCCGAATCGACGCAATGCGCACCACCGGGTCCTTGTCCGGCGACCCGAAGTGCGGACCGCCGCGTTCCGTGAGCCGGGCCGACGCCGACTCCAGCATGATGCCCATCGACGGGGCCACCGCCCGCAGCCGCTGGTAATCGTCCAGCGTGAGCACGCCGGGATTCAGGTGCGGCAGCAGGCCCGTTTCCTTGCGCACCAGCGCGGCCATCGCCTGCAGGTAGTCGACGGTGGAGGCGTAACCAAGTTTCGAAAGCGCCTCGCGCGCCACGCGATAGCGCAGTTCGGGTTTGTCGCCCAGCGTGAACAGTGCTTCGTGACAGCCGGCTTCCTTCCCGGCACGGGCAATCGCGAGCACCTGCTCGGGCGAAAGATACGCAGTCGCCAGCCGGCGCGGCGTCTTCGCGTAGGTGCAGTAGTGGCACACGTCGCGACAAAGCTCGGTGAGCGGGATGAAAACTTTCCGCGAATAGGTGATGACGTTGCCGTGCCCGGCGTCACGCAAGGCCGCCGCCGTCGCCAGCAGATCGCGCAACGGCGTCGCCCCGAGCTGTCGCGCATCCGCGAGTTCGGCGTGGTTGGTCAACGAGCTGTCAGCAGTCACTGTTTTTTCAGTCGCCCGGTAATGCCACTGGCCTTCAGCCAGGCCAGCGTCGCGCAGGCGATCCGCTGGCCAAGCAGCCAGTGGATATCATCCGGGCTGTCCACGTCCCGCGCAAATGCCGCGAGCCGGGCGGTCCGCGCGTCGACGCCGGCCGTTGCGGCGGCGGCCAGGTGGCGCTCCGCGCTGGCCGGCCCGTACAGGAAGGGGATGACGCCGGGCGGGCTCATCAGGAGGGCATTCGTACCGCCGTCCCCGGCCGCCGGACAGACCGTGACGCCGCCCGGATGGCCCTCCAGCAACAACTGGATATCGGTGGATGACAGGGTGGGCAGATCTGCCGGCACGACCAGCAGGTGGCGAGCGCCATGGGCCGCGAGACCGGCGGCGACCCGGCTCAAGGCGGTGCGGTAATCCTCACCCTCCTGTTCGGTGAAAACGCGGGCCGTGGCCGCTTCCGCCAGCGCGGCAAGCCGCGGCTCGTTGCTGAGAATGGCGATGCCGCTGATGTCCGGTGCCGCCAGTAGTGCGCGCAGTACATCCCGCGCCATCTCCTCGGCAAGACGCGCGCACTCCGCTCGCGTCAGCAGGCCTTCGAGTCGTGTCTTGGCGATCGCGAAGGGCTTGATCGGCACCAGGGCCCAGGCGGCGGGCATACTTCAGCGCGGTGCCGCGAAGCCGAGCGCGAATTCGGCAAGGCGAATACGGTCGTCGATGGTTTTCATGACGGTGTGCGTGGCGCCCACGGCAAGGCCGTCCGCGATCAGCGCGTCGGCGTCGGCGCTGTCGGCGTCGTCAAGGATGAAGCCGTCGAGCAGGTCGCGGTAGTGACCGGCGACGGCGCCAGCCGACACCGGCAGGCCGAGCTCGGTCATGATCTTGGCCGTCGGACCCTTCAGCGCCTGGCCGCCCACGATCGGCGAAATCGCGATGACCGGCGCCGTGCTCGAACGCAGTGCTGCGGCCAGCGACGGAATGGCGAGGATCGGATCGATGGAGAGCCAGGGGTTCGACGGCGCAATGAAGATGGCCGCGAGATCCGGTTCCGTCAGCAGGCTGGCCAGCGCGGCCGCCGGAGGCGCTCGCGAGGCGCCTTCGTAGCAGATGGCGGTCACGCGCGGTTGTGCACCGCGCCGGACGAAGTAGTCCTGGAATTCCAGTACACCGGCGTCCGTATCCAGCATCGTGCGGATCGGCGCGTCGCTCATCGGGAGCAGCTGTATGGCAACACCAAGCTGTGTGCACAGGTGGCGCGTGACCGCCGTCAGGGTCTGCCCGCTTTCGAGCAGGCGAGTGCGCACAAGGTGCGTGGCGAGATCCCGGTCGCCGAGGCGGAACCAGGTCTCGGCGCCGAGTGCCGAAAGACCGGTCATGCACGACCAGGTCTCGTCGCGGCAACCCCAGCCGGCGTCTTCGTTCACGACGCCTGCCAGCGTGTACATCAGCGTGTCGAGATCCGGCGAGATGGCCAGGCCAAGGTGACTGAAGTCGTCGCTGGTGTTGGCTATGATCGTCAGTTGTTCGGGACGCAGCACGCGCGACAGGCCGAGCGCAAATTTCGCGCCGCCCACACCGCCTGAGAGCACCACGTAGCGGGCTGTGGATCCGGTCACCGGAACAGGTCCTCGCCGGCGGGGCGCAGCGCCGTGCGGGCTGTCTGGCCGAGATCATCGCGACGGGCGCCGCCGCGGATGAGCACCAGCGGCGTGCCTTCCGCCGCTTCACCCATCATCAGCACTGCCGCGGCGGCCAGGCTGTCGGCGACGGCCACTTCGCTGACCTGCAGCTGACGACCGAAGAGGTCGGGTTGCCCGCGAAGGTCGTGGAGGGCCAGCACGCCGGCGCAACCGATTGCCGTGCCGACGGTGCCGAGCCGCCAGGGCCGGCCGATGCTGTCGGTCACCAGCACGCCGAGGCCGACGCCGAAATCCTTCTGTAACGACTCGCGAAGGCCCGCGGCCGACGCGTCCGGGTCCAGCGGCAGCAGCAGTGCCGCGTCGTCGCTGCCCGGCAGGTTGGAGCGGTCGATGCCCGCGTTGGCGAGAATCACGCCGGTGTTGTGCTCGGTGATGATCACGCCGGGTGACACGCGGATCACGGCCTTCGATTCGCGGAGTATGAGTTCCACGACGCGCGGATCCTTGTTCGCCTGTGCGGCTATGTCCCTGGCCCGGGCTGACGGTGTAACCGTGTCGAGCCGAACAATCCGGCCCTCGGCCTTGGAAACTATCTTCTGCGCCACGGCCACTACGTCGCCGGCGGCGGGAATCTCGCCGGCGGCCCGCAGCGCCGTGGCGATCACGCGAGCGAGGTCAGCGCCGGGCTCGATCAGCGGCACGCCGGCAATGCGGATGAAGCGCAGTTCGTTCACGTTGCTTGTCGCCCTGCGGGGCCGGCTCCCGGCATCAGGCCGCGTCGTCCGGGATCCCGGTGATGCGCAGGCCCGTGTGCACGCCGCCGTAGCGCTTGTTCATGAAAATCAGCACGGAGGTCAGCGCCTCGGCGGCCGCGGCGTTCTCCAGGGAACCGGCGTGCCAGGCCTTGAGGCCGGCGGCACGCGCCAGCTCGACGACGACTTCGCGCGCTTCCGCCTTGTTGCCTGCCACCAGCACGTCGCAGTCCAGCACCTCGTCCGTGTGCAGTGACTCCGCTGCCACGTTGTGAAACGCGGCGACCACCGACACGCTGTCCCCGGCAATCTGCTGGGCGATCAACGCAGCGGCGCCTTCCTTCGGCAACTGCACGCGGGCGACTTTGGGCGGTACCAGCGGCACGGTGGTGTCCACGAGAATCTTGCCGGCGAGGGCGGACCGGATGCTTTCGAGCGTGGCGCGCTGCTGCGCGAAGGGCACGGTAAGGACCACCACATTGCCGGCCAGAGCGGCCTCGAGATTGCCGAGCCCCTTGACGCTGGCGCCCGGGAACGCTGCACACAATGCCGCCGCCGCCGCCGCTGCCTTGTCGGCCGTGCGCGAGCCGATCACGACCGGAAAGCCGGCCCTGGCCCAGCGACGGGCCAGGCCGCCGCCCAGCGCGCCGGTGCCACCGACGATGCTGATGGTGCCGTAGCGGTTGTCGCTGACCATGAGGGGGAACTCCACGCTGCGGGGGGAAAACCGCGGCATGTTACTGGCCACCCGGCGGTGGCACAAATTGGCGCCGGTTTTCCCTGCTGGCGACTCCGGGAGCGCTGGTGCAGAATGCCCATCCGCTCCCACAGTTGCAGCAAAAGAACAAGCCCCTTCAAGGCCATTCGAGGCCCGGCCAAGGCTCGGCCAGGGCCCGATTAAAGCCCGAAGGGGGCGATACCCATATATATGGAGATCTTCAAGGAGTTCATCTTCGAGGCGGCCCATCGGCTGCCAAACGTGCCGCCGGGCCACAAATGCGCCCGGCTGCACGGCCACTCCTGGCGTGGGGCGATCTACGTCCGGGGCCCCGTGGACCCGCACACGGGCTGGATCATGGACTTCGGCGAGATCAAGCGGCGCTTTGCCCCGGTCTACGACCTGCTCGACCATCACTACCTGAATGAGGTGCCGGGGCTCGAGAATCCCACCAGCGAGGTGGTTGCCCGCTGGATCTGGCAGCGGCTGAAACCGACCCTGCCCGAGCTTTCGAAGGACATCGTGCACGAGACCTGTACCAGTGGCGCGATCTACCAGGGTGAAGACGAGTCCCCCGGCCGATAAGGCGTCGACCCCGCTCCGCGCCATGCGCGAGGCCCTGGCCGCCGCGCAGCGCGGGCAACTGGCGGGTGAGCCGCCGGTCGGTGCCTGCATCGTCCAGGACGGCCGGGTGATCGCCACGGCCCACACCGCCGTGATTGCCGGTCCCGATGCCACGGCGCACGCCGAGATGCTGGCCATGCGGGCGGCCTGCCGGCACGCACGCACGGCCACTCTGGTCGGCTGCGAACTGGTCGTCACCGTGGAGCCCTGCGCGATGTGCCTGGCCGCCAGCCATTACGCGGGCATTGAACGCATCTGGTTCGGCGTCGGCCTTGCCGCGATGCAGGCGGTGACCGGTCGCGAACTGCGGGGCGCCGTGCCGGAGGGATTGGTGATCAGCGGTGGCATTCTCGCGGACGAGTGCGGCGCCCTGTTGAACAGCTGGGCCGCCGGCCGCGGGCGCCGGCGCTGATGACGGGACGCAACCGGTGAACCCGCCCGCCGCCTACGACGCCATCGCGAAGGACTACCAGCGCACCAAGACGTCGCCGGTGCGGGCCGCGATCGAGACCTGGACGCTTTCGCAGCTGCTCGGCGACTGCCGGGGCCTCGCCATCCTCGACGCGGGGTGCGGTGACGGCTTTCACGCCCGCCGGTTGATGGCCGCGGGTGCCGCGCGCGTTGCGGGCATCGATGTGTCACCGGCCATGATCGAACTCGCGCGAGAGCAGGAGAAGGAGCAGGAGCGGGCGCAGCCCGGCGGCATCCAGTACGTGTGCTGTGCCGCTGAAGATCTGCCCGACCTGCTTTGCGGGGCCGGTTTTGACGTGGTGCTGGCGTCGTACCTCCTGCACTACGCGGCCGATATTGAGGTGCTGGAACGGATGTGCCAACGCCTCAGCAACGCACTCGCGCCGGGCGGCCGTCTCGTGGCGCTGGTCGAGAACCCCGACCAGCAGCCTGCCGACTACGCGGGCTACGCACGCTACGGCTTCGACAAGCAGGCCGTTATGCCCCGGTGCGAGGGCAGCCGGATCACCTACGGGCTGGTCTCCGGCCGCCAGATCATTCGCTTCGACACCCACTGGTACAGCCGGGCGACCTACGCCCGCTCGCTTGCGGCCGCCGGCTTCGGTGACATCACCTGGCATCCGCTGCAGCTGGACCCGGCCGTCGAGTCGCCGGAGTTCTACGCGGACTACGTGCGCAACCCGCCGGTGCTGGGACTCACGGCCGTGAAGCCCGTGCGGCCATTCCCGCCGTGAGCGAGCGGCAGCCACACCGTCAAGTGCTGCCGGCCGCCGTTGTGTCGGCAGAACCGTGCACGCTGCCCCGGCGATTTGAAGCGCTGGCGGCCGCGCAGCCGCGCGCCCCGCTGGTGGTGTATGGCGAGTGGCGGCTCACTTACCGGGATGTCAATTCGGCAGCCAACCGTCTGGCACATCGGCTGATGGCGCTCGGTGTGGCCCGCAACGTGCCCGTGGGCCTGTGCCTCGATCGCGGTCCCGATTTACTGGTGGCGATTCTCGCGGTGCTAAAGGCCGGCGGCGCGTACCTGCCGCTCGACCCGCACTGGCCTGCGGACCGGCTGCGGCGCATGCGCGTGGCGGCCGATCCCCGTGTGCTCGTCAGCCGCACCGTATTTCTTGCAGACTTTGCGGATCACGCCGGACCGGTGGTGGACTTAGACCGCGACCAGTCCGTAATCGCCGCCGCCAGCGCCGCGAATCCGGAGGTGCCGATCGATCTGGCCCAGTGGTGCTATGTGCTGTTCACGTCCGGCTCCACCGGCACGCCGAAGGGCGTGCCGGTCACGCACGGCAACCTGGTCGGCCTGTTTCCACCACTGACGGCGGCGCTAGATTTCGGGCCGGGTGATGTGTGGACCTGGTTCCATTCGGCGTCCTTCGGCTTTTCGGTGTGGGAACTGTGGGGCGCCCTGTTGCACGGGGGCTCCATCGTCATCGTGCCGGAGACGATTCGCCAGGATCCCGCCGCGCTTGGCGAGCTGATTGCCGAGGAGCAGGTGACGGTGTTCAGCCAGACGCCATCGGCCTTCAGGCGTGTGCTGCACGACGCACGCTTTCACTCGAGTGTCGCGGGCAGCCGGTTGCGCTACCTCGCCTTGAGCGGCGAGGCCATTCGTCGCGACGACATCGCGGGCTGGCTTTCGCGCGGCCACAGGGCCCGGCTTATCAACACGTATGCCATTACGGAGACGGCCGGGCAGGTTGCCCTGCGGGTGTACGGCGACGGTGATGCCACCGAGGAGGGCGCGCGCAACCTGGGCCAGCCCCTCGCCGGGCGCGAGCTTATCGTGCTCGATGCCGCCGGCCTGCCGGTGCCCGTCGGCGTGGCGGGAGAACTCTGGGTGGGCGGCGCGTGCGTGACGCCCGGGTACCTTGCGGCGCCGGAGCAGGCCTCCCGCTTCAGTGAGATCGCGGTGCCGGGCGGCGGCATCGTGCGCGGCTATCGCAGCGGCGACCGCGTCCGACAACTCGCTGACAGATCGCTGGAGTATCTGGGCCGGGTGGATGCCCAGCTGAAATTCCGCGGTTACCGCATCGAACCGGGCGATATCGAGGCTGCCTTGCGCGACCATCCGGGCGTGCGCGATGCCGCCGTTGGCTTGCGCGCGGATGCCGCCGGCAACCAGCGGCTTACCGCCTGGGTGGTGGCCGGTGAAAGCGCGGTTCCGGCATTGTCACGATCAGGGGCGCTGGAATTCTGGCCCTCGCTCGGCGCCTACGGCATCTATGACGAGTGGCTGTACGGCCTGATGAACACGGAACCCGTGCGCCTCGCGGCCTATCGCGCCGCTTTTTCGGCGGCAGTGCCGGGCAAGGTGGTGCTGGATATTGGCACCGGCGAGGATGCTGTGCTGGCCCGCTTGTGCGTCGAGGCGGGCGCCGCGCACGTCTACGCGGTGGAAGTCCTCGAAGCCGCCGCACGTGGCGCGACGGAACTGGTCCGGCGCCTCGGGATGCAGGACCGCATCACGGTATTGCACGGGGACATTGCCGATCTTGATCTGCCGCAGGCGGTGGACGTCTGCACGCAGGGCATCATCGGCAACATCGGCAGTGCCGACGGGATCGGCTCGATCTGGAACGCGGCGCGCCGCCACTTCGCCGCCGGTTGCATTCCGGTGCCGGAGCGCTGCGTTACCCGGATCGCCGCGCTTGAACTGCCAGCGGCAGTGCGGGCCGGGCCGCGCTTCGGTCCGCTGGCGGCGGACTACGCGCGACGGCTGTTCGCATCGGTCGGCCAGCCTTTCGATCTGCGGTTGTGCGTGCGCAACGTCGTAAGCGACGATCTGCTGACGGCGCCGGCGGAATTCGAGGTCCTGGAGTTCAGCGGCGAGCTGCCGACGACGCACGCGGGCGAGGCGGAACTTCACGTGACGAGGGACGGCCTGCTCGACGGCTGCCTGCTGTGGACGGTGGTGACTGCCGGCGCGGGGCAGACAGTCGACTACTTCCGGGAGCAACGCGCCTGGCTGCCCGTCTACCTGCCACTTGGAGACGATCCGCTGCCCGTGCGGCGTGGCGACCGTCTGCAGTTGCACTGGGAGAGCAGGCTCGACTCGGATGCGCGGTTTCCCGACTACAGCGTCACGGCAACGCTGGCTGGCGACGACGGCCCGGTGGTGCGTACCACCGTGACGCGCCACCGGGACGCCAGCGCCGGTGGCACGCGCCTGCACCGGGAGTTGCTGGCGCAACTCGCTGTAGCACCCGCGAGCGCGTTGGCGCCGACCGTCACCGAGCTGCGTCGCTGGCTCGACACGCGCGTGCCGGAGCACCTCGTGCCGCAAAGCTGGGTATTCCTGGCGGAGCTGCCACTGGGTCCCGGCGACAAGCTGGACCGCGATGCGCTGCCGGCGCCGGGCACGGATCG
>CAZPNN010000341.1:0-1872 GCA_964587605.1 uncultured Chromatiaceae bacterium | reverse complement strand
GTCGACACGCGCAACACTATCCTGGACTTCGTCGATACGGACATTGTCGATGAGTTCAAGCACGACCTGCAGTCGCGCGGCATCCAGCTGCGGCTCGGCGAGGAAGTGGAACGCGTCGAGAAACTCGCCGATGGCGGCGTGATGACCTACCTGAAGAGCGGCAAGAAAATCCGCAGCGATCTGCTGATGGCCGGCTTGCCGCCTGTCATGCCTTTGCAGCCACCACGGACAGCACGACCGACTATTTTCCTCTTGGCATCTACGCCGTTCCGGAAATCAGCGTCGTGGGCAAGACTGAGCAGCAACTGCGCAAGGATGGTGTCGCGTATGAAACCGGCGTGGCGCGCCTGCGTGAAACCGCCCGCGGCCAGATCCAGGGCGTACAGGAAGGCTTGCTGAAACTGATCTTCGACCTCAAGGACCACAAGCTGCTCGGGGCCCACATCGTGGGCGAAGGCGCCACCGAACTGATCCACATCGGCCAGGCAGTTATTGCCCACGGCGGCACGCTCGAGTACTTCGTCAACGCCGTATTCAACTACCCGACTTTTGCCGAGGCCTACAAGGTGGCCGCTCTCGACGCCTGGAACCGCGTCCGCGCGTAGGAGCGCCTTCAAGGGAAATGGGGACATGCCTCATTTCGCAGTTCGCGAAATGAGGCATGTCCCCATTTCATCCCCTATCATGGCAGTCCGTTCCGCCCGCCGTGAGCGCTCCCGATGCGACTGCTTAAACGCCTCCTGCTGGGCCTGCTGGCCCTCATCCTGATCGGCCTCTCCGGTCTTTACGTCGCCAAACCCACGCTGACCACTCGTCTGGTCGGCCTGATCTTCGGCATGCAGGGTCCGCAACAGACGATCGGCGGCGGGGTCGTGCCGGCGCTGGTGGTGGCCGCAGATTCCGAGCGAACGATTCCGGCCGACGCGCGGAGCAAGATCGTGGCCTGGGGCGGCACCATGGACTCGCACGCCCTGCTGGTCTGGCAGGGGGGTGCGCTGCAACTGGAGCACTACTACCCCGGCCACAGCGCCCAGTCCATCACCGCCACCCAGTCCATGCACAAGTCGCTGCTGGCCATGCTCGTTGGCATCGCCATCGACCAGGGGCTGATCCGGTCGGTTGACGACACGGCGGCCACGTACATCACGGAGTGGGCGGCGGACGAGCGGAGCAGGATCACGATCCGCGAGATGCTGCAGCAGGCGAGCGGCATCGATTTTCCGGGGTTCACGGGCCTGCTCGAAATGACGCTCGGTGGCGACGTTGCGCCGTTCACTTTCAGCCGCGGGATTGCGGAACCGCCCGGCCAGCACTTTGAGTACAACAATATCAACCCGGAAGTGCTGGGGATCCTCCTCCAGCGTGTCAGTGGCAAGCCCTACAGCCAGTATCTCGAGGAAAATCTCTGGCAGTACGTCAACGAGGACCACGGCAAGGTCCGGATCGACTCGGAACAGCACGGCATACCGATTACCTTCTGCTGCCTCGACGCACCCGCCCGCAGCTGGCTGCGCTTCGGCCTCCTGCACCTGGACAATGGCCGGGTGGGCGACCGGCAGGTCGTGCCCGCCCAATGGATGCGGGATATCGTCACGCCCTCCCCGGCCAACCCGAACTACGGCTACTTCACCTGGCTCGGCACCAGGCACGAGCCGATTCGCCGGTACAACTCGAAGTCATCGGCCACGGTCCTGCACTCCGAGCCCTTTGCGGCACCCGACGTCATTTACTTCGACGGCTTCGGCGGCCAGCGCGTGTACATCGTGCCGTCAAAGCAACTGGTCGTCGTGCACCTGGGCCCCATGCGGCAGGACTGGGACGACGCCATCCTGCCGAACATGGTCATTCGTTCACTCCGATGAAACCGTAGGA
>CAZPNN010000340.1:0-3963 GCA_964587605.1 uncultured Chromatiaceae bacterium | reverse complement strand
TCGGAGGGCAGTACTCTATCCAGCTGAGCTACGGGCGCCTGAACGGGGGCGGGATGATAGCGCTGCACCGCGCGCAACGTCCAACCGCGCAACCCTGAACCCGCCGCCGCTTGCCAGCCCCGGTGGCGACGCCCATGCTTTTAGCGCATGCGCACCCCAGATCTGCCTCAGGACGTGTTCCTGGACATTTTCGACGCCGCCCCGGTCCGCGACCTCGCGCCGGGTGAAGTGATCATTCGCGCCGGTGAACCGGCCACCCAGGTCTTTAATATTGTGTCCGGGGTCCTGCGCGTCACCCGCACGGGGACGGACGGCCGGCGCCAGGTACTGTCTTTCCTGTTTCGCGACAATTTCGTCGGGCTGACGGCCACCGGCAACTATTTTTTCAGCGTCGAGGCCGTCACTGCGGCCCGCGTGGCCTGCTGCCCGCGGCGGCAACTCGACGAACGCCTCGGACAGGACCCGGTCGCCGAGCGTGCGTTCCTCAACATGATGTTTCGCGTCATCGAGGACATACTCGACGTCGTCTACAGCCTCGGGCAGCGCACGGCGATCGAGCGACTGGCCGTGTTCCTGCTCTACCTCCGGCACTGGCGCCGCCTGACCGACAACCTTCCGAACGACGCCGACCCGGCACTGACGGACATCCAGGTGCCGATGAGCCGGGGAGACATCGCGGACTTCCTCGGCCTGAAGAAGGAAACCGTGAGCCGCAGTTTTCGCGACCTGGAAGACCGGGGCCTCATCCGGCGCCTTTCCACCCACCAGATCAGGGTGGAACAGCTCGACGGCCTGCGCCAGCTGGCCGGAAGCTGGGATTTCTCGTCGCCCCAACGGCTGGCGGGAGGCTCCAGCAACCCCTGACCTGGTTTTCCCCCGCCACCGGGTCACTTATACTGCGGCCCCGCGAGCCCTCCCCCAACGTACGGATCGAGCACCCACGTGAGCAATCAGGACCAGAATTTCTTCAACCTCGTGATGGTGGTCATGGGAATCCTCATCGGCGTGGCGGTGTTCCTGATTTTTCTGTCCCGCATGGTTGCCAGTGACACCCAAGTCGCCTGGGTGAAGCAGAGTCCGGCCTATGCGGCCGCCGTCGACGAACGGATCAAGCCGGTCGGCCAGGTGAGCCTGCCCGGCGACGAACTGGCGGGTGGCGCGGTCGCCACGGCCATCCCCGAAGCCGCCGCTCCGGTGGCCGCCAAACTCACCGGCGAGCAGGTTTACAACGCGGCCTGCTTTGCCTGTCACGGCACCGGCGTTGGTGGCGCACCGAAGTTTGGCGACGCAGCGGCCTGGAAGCCACGGGTCGCCAAGGGCAAGGCAATTCTCAACAAGCACGGCCTCGAAGGCTTTCAGGGTGAGGCCGGTTACATGCCACCCAAGGGCGGCCGGGTCGACCTGTCCGACGAGGAAATCATCGCCGCCGTGGGCTTCATGTCCGGCGCCTGATCTCCCGCCTTACATAAGGTTTTTTCTTTTCCCGCGAATTCAGTCCTGCTCACAGATGTGTGAAGCAGCCGATTGACCGCGTCGTGCACGTCCTCGAAAATTCTCCCGTCGCAGGACAACTCGCAATAACACACAAGCTGCGCGACACGCTTCCGTCAGGGATCCGATGGACACTTCAATTCGCAATCTATTGCCCGCCATCCTGCTGTTGCTGGGCTGCCAGACTGCCACGGCAAGCACCTGGACCTTCACGTCGGGCGGCGACGCGTACGCCAGCAGCGGCTCGTCGTATGGCAACCAGATCACGTTCTCCCAGGGCTCCGAGACACTGCGGGTCATCGCCTGGTCGAACACGGCAGATAGTCCGTTGAACGGTTTCGAAACTGCCTACATCCAGCGTTTCTCGACCGGCCTCGGCGTCTGCAACCGCGAGGAAGGCAGCATCTCTTCCTGTCTCAACACCAACGCCATACATCAGGTGGACAACGTCGGCCAGCAGGATCTCGTTCTGTTCCTGTTCGATTCGGCGCAGGCGATGCAGTCTCTGACTATCGACCCCTACGGCGTCTGGGACCGGGATGTGAGTTTCTGGGTCGGTAATGTGTCATCCGGCATGACCCTGAGCAGCTCGACGTTCGCCAATCTCGGCGCTCTCGGCTTCGGCAGCCAGGTGAACTCGCTGAACAGCGCCAGCGATGCGGCGCTCACCATCAGCCTTGGCGGGTACCTGGGCAATGCACTGCTGGTCGGCGGCCTCTACCCGGCCGACGGCACTGCCGATCGCTTCAAGATCCGGTCGCTGGTCACCAGCACCGGGATCAGCGTCGTGCCGGTGCCGGCAGGCGCCTGGCTGCTGGGCTCGGCCTTCGGCTTGCTCGCCGGGATCAGGCGCCGGCCAGCCTGATTTTCCGGAGCCGCGCTAGTGCGCGCGGCCCGAGACCTTGGGCGAGCACCTCAGGGCAACGCGTCCCGCTCCACACTCAGTACAGTTCGAAGCGGTCGAGGGTCATCACCTTGGTCCAGGCCTTCACGAAATCCCGCTGGAATCTCTCGTTGCCATCCGATGCCGCGTAGACCTCCGCCACGGCGCGGAGTTCGGAGTTCGACCCGAATATGAGATCCACCGGGGTCGCCGTCCACCTGAGCTTGCCGGTCTTGCGATCCCGCCCCTCGTAAAGGCCCTCAGTCGTTGAGGACTTGCTCCACTTCGTGGACATGTCGAGCAGGTTCACGAAGAAGTCGTTGCTCAACGTCCCGGGCCGACCGGTAAATACACCGTACCCCGTTTGTCCTGCATTGGCGTTCAGGGCCCGCATGCCCCCGATCAGCACGGTCATTTCGGGAACGGTCAGCGTCAGCAGGTTCGCCCGATCGACCAGGAGTTCCGCCGGCGATCGGCTCTGGCCGCTGCCGAAATAGTTCCGGAAACCATCCGCGGTCGGTTCAAGCACCGCGAAGGACTTGACGTCGGTCTGCTGCTGCGACGCGTCCGTGCGCCCCGGCGTGAAGGGAACCTGCACGGCGTACCCGTCGTTCTTCGCGGCCTGCTCGATGGCGGCGCCGCCGCCCAGAACGATCAGGTCGGCGAGCGAGACCTTCTTCTCACCGGACTGTGCGCGGTTGAAGTCCGTCTGGATGGCGACCAGGCGCTGCAGCACCTTGGCCAGCTCCCGGGGATCGTTGACAGCCCAGTCCTTCTGGGGCGCAAGGCTGATGCGCGCCCCGTTCGCGCCACCGCGCTTGTCGGTGCCGCGGAAGGTGGCTGCCGACGCCCAGGCCGTTCTCACCAGCTCGGGGTGGGTCAGGCCCGAAGCAAGGATCCTGGACTTTAGCGCCGCCACATCGCTGGCGTCGACCAGCGCATGATCCACTCGGGGGAGCGGATCCTGCCAGATCAGTTCCTCACGCGGGACCTCCGCGCCAAGGTAGCGGGCACGCGGGCCCATGTCGCGGTGGGTCAGCTTGAACCACGCCTTGGCGAACGCGAGCCTGAAGGCTTCCGGGTTATCCCGGAACTCCAGCGCGATCTTCCGGTAGGCCGGGTCGAACTTCATCGCGAGGTCCGTCGTGAACATGATCGGCGCGTGCCGCTTCGACGGGTCGTGCGCATCTGGCACGAGGCTCGCTGCCGCGCCCTTCGCGGGAATCCACTGGATCGCGCCGCCGGGACTCTTGGTCTGCACCCAGTCAAAGGTAAACAGGTTATCGAGGTATTGCTGGGTCCACGCGACCGGATTCGCCGACCACGCGCCTTCCAGACCACTGGTGACCGTATCGCCCGCATTGCCGCTGCCGCACTTGTTTTCCCAGCCGAATCCCTGCTGCTCAATACCGGCGGCGGCGGGCTCGGGCCCCACGCACTTGGACGGCTCGTGGGCGCCATGCGCCTTGCCGAAGGTGTGGCCACCGGCGATGAGCGCCAGAGTCTCCTCGTCGTTCATCGCCATGCGACCAAAGGTTTCGCGAATGTCCTTCGCGGCCGCGAGCGGATCCGGATTGCCGTTCGGGCCC
>CAZPNN010000339.1:0-3704 GCA_964587605.1 uncultured Chromatiaceae bacterium | reverse complement strand
TGCGCGTCGCAGCGGATCTGTCGGAGAAAGGCATCGCGGAGATCAACGCCGAAGAACGGATGCAGGGCGTGCTGGCCGAACAGGCCCTTCAGGATTTCGAGGTCGAGCTCGGCATCAGGTCACCGGAGACCACCCCGGTCTCACAGGCCGCGAAGGACCTCGGGCCGGCGATCGAGAAAGCCACCGAGAAGCAGACCAACTAGGATTCAACTATGGAAGTCAAACAGGGACAGCCCAAGCCGGCGTTCTACCTCGCGGTCCTGCTCGTCGTCATCGGCCTGGGCGGGTATGCGCTCTGGCGCTACGCGGGGATCGGTCCTCGCAGCGACACGGGACAGATCTCGCAGGAAGAGCTCGCGCAGGCCAAGGGCGGCGCAGAAGCGCCCGACAACTCGGGGATCACGACGGTCAAGGAGTACAACTACGTCGCGGCCACCAAGCTCCCGCCCGACTCGCGCGAACTGCTCGACGCTGCGCAGGGCTTCAACGAACAGCACGTCGGCACCCGCCTCGGCGTAGGCATGCGCCCGCTCGAGGCCCGCCTCGAAGCCGTCGACCGCAAGCGCATCGGTCCGCGCCACGATCACGGTGTCGGAATTGCTGCGCGCGTCCTGAGCGGCCTTAAGCTTGCCCAGCATCTCCCCGGTGCTCACCAGCGACTTGCCCTCCAGGTGACCGCAGCGCTTCGGCGACGTCTGGTCTTCCAGCTGGATCGCCGATGCGCCCATTTTCTCCAGCAGCCGGACCGTGCGCTGCACGTTCAGCGCGTTGCCGAAGCCGTTGTCGCCATCGACGATGAGCGGCAAGGCCACACGGTCGCGGATGTTGCCAACCGTGCCGGCCACCTCGGTCAGCGTGGTGAGGCCGATATCCGGCCGGCCGAGCCGGGTGAACGCGATGCTCGCCCCACTGACGTAGGCGCAGGAAAACCCGGCCTGCTCGACCAGCAGCGCGGTGAGGGCGTCGTAGCAACCGGGTGCAATGAACGGTTGGCCGGCGAGAAGTTCCCGCAGGCGTTTCGCGTGGGACATCAGACGGCTTCCTTCTTCAGGCGTACTTTCAGCCAAGGCATCAAGCCGCCCGCCTCGACCATGGCCATGAGGTGAGCGGGGATCGCAGGCACGGCGTGTACCGCGCCCGAACGTGTGTTCAGGACCCGGCCGGCAACCGGATCGACGTGCAACAGATCGCCGGCCAGTACGGTCCCTGCCGCCGCAAAGGTCAGTGCCGGGAGGCCAAAGTTGAGCGCGTTGCGATAGAAGATCCGGCCAAAGGACACCGCCAGCACGGCGCCAACGCCGAGATGCGTCAGCGCCATCGCCGCCTGCTCCCGCGCCGAGCCCACGCCAAAATTTCGCCCCGCAACGATGATGTCGTGAGGCCGCACACCGCTCGCAAACGCGGGGTCGACCGCCTCCAGGCAGTGCCGGGCCATGGCATCCATCGGGGACTTGAAGTACAGGCCAGGGGCCATCACGTCCGTGTTGATGTCGTCACCGAACACCCAGGCCCGCCCCTCGATCACCTTCACGACAGAAACTCCCGGGGATCGGCAATGCGCCCGGCCACGGCGGACGCCGCCACCGTGTACGGCGACGCCAGGTAAACCTCGGCGGAATTCGCGCCCATGCGGCCGCGGAAGTTGCGGTTCGTCGACGAGATACAGACCTCGTTCTCGGCAAGCACACCGGCACCCAGTGCGGCGCAGGCACCGCAGCCGGTGGGCAGAATGTAGGCGCCGGCGGCGGTGATGGTCGCCAACGTGCCATCGGCGGCAGCGTCGGTCATCGCCTGTGTTGAGGCAGGCGCCACCAGCAGGCGCGTGCCGCGGGCCACGGTCCGGTTCTTCAGAACCTCCGCCACCATCCGAAGATCTGACAGTTTCGCGCCGACACAGGCGCCGATGTACGCCTGATCCACGTGCACAGCGTCGAAAGCGCCGACCGGACCCGAGTTCGCCGGCGAATGGGGCGCGGCTATCTGGGGTGCGAGTTCCCCAGCCGAAAATTCATGCTCGCCGGCGTAGCGGGCACCGGGATCGCCACGCCAGTCGAGGATGTCGGCGGCGGGTTCCCGGCCGGCAGCGAGCAGCGCCTGCCGCGTGACGTCGTCCGCCTCGATCAGCCCCGTTTCGGCGCCGAGTTCTGCCGCCATGTTCGTGAGCACCATTCGTTCCCAAATCGACATGCTGCGGACCGTGTCGCCGCCGTACTCGATCACACGGCCGCCGTTCTCCATGCCCAGCTGTCGGCACAGGAAGAGCGCGATGTCCTTCGCCACGACGCCACGCGCAAAACTTCCGGACCAGTTCACGCGCAGGGTTTCCGGTACCTGGATCCAGATCTCGCCGGTGACGACCACGCCAGTCATTTCGATCGCGCCAAAACCGGCCATGAAGCAGGCAAAGGCGCCACCCATGCTCGAGTGGGAATCGCCGCCTACAGCGAACATGCCGGGCTGTAGCAGCCCCTGCTCCGCCAGCAGCACGTGGCCGATGCCGCGCATGTCGAAAAAGTGCCGGATGCCGAACTCTCGGGCGAAGTCGCGCGTCACCTTGAGGATCGCGGCGGACTCCGCATCCACCGCCGGCGTGAAATGATCCGTGCAGAGCACGATGCGGTCCGGGTCCCAGACGCCAACACCAAGTTCCTTAAGCCGCGGCCAGATGCGCCGCGGCCCGCCGGAATCGAGCAACAGGGCCAGGTCGACCCGGCAGGTCACGATCTCGCCGGGTCGGACGTCGTCCTTGCCCGCCGCCCGTGCCAGGATCTTCTCCGTCAGGGTGAATGGCACAGCCTAGTGCCCGCGCTCGATGACGCGACGGGCGAGCCGGTCCACCAGGCCGGGAACGAACGGTTTCGCCAGGAGCACGAGCTTGCCCCGGGCCGTCATCACCAGTTCCCGTGAACGGCGTTCCGTTGCCGCGACAATCTGCCGGGCGCACTCCGCAACGCCCATCACGCTGGCCGGATCCACCGGGTTGACCTGCACCGGTTTGCCGTCGGGGCCCGTGGCGTTCTCGCGAATTCCGGTCGCGACGAAGCCGGGGTACACCATCGTCACCGTCACGCCAGTTCCGGTGAGCTCGATCCGCAGCGAATCAAAGAAGCCGCGCATCGCGTGCTTGGACGCCGCGTAACCCGAACGGGTGGGCACGCCGGTAAGCCCGGTGTGGCTGGCAATACCGACGATGCGCCCGCGCGACGCCTTGAGATGCGGCAGGGCGTGGCCGGTGCAGTACACCGGGCCCATGTAGTTGATCTGCATGATCCGCGCTACCGTGGCGAGATCCTGGATGTCTTCGAAGCGGGCCCACATCGTGACGCCGGCATTGTTGATCAGGGTGTCGAGGCGGCCGAAACGCGCCACGGTACGTTCGATCAGGTGCTGGCAATCCCGCTCCACCGCGACATCGGCCGGAATCACTTCCACCGTTGCGCCGAGATTCCGGCAAGCTGCAGCCACGGACTCGAGAGCCGCGGTGTCGCGTCCCGACAGCGCCAGCCGCGCGCCCTGCACGGCCAGCTGGCGGGCCAGCTCGGCGCCGATGCCCTTCGAGGCGCCAGTGATGACCACAACGTTGTCCCGCATGCTATCCACGCTTTACCCCCGGTTACTGGTCGGCGCGCAACAGGTCGACGCCGAGGCGATGGTACCGGGCACACGCCGCCCGCGCGGCCTCTGCGTCGGCGGTGCCGGCCAGC
>CAZPNN010000338.1:0-4954 GCA_964587605.1 uncultured Chromatiaceae bacterium | reverse complement strand
CCGTAGGAGCGCCTTCAGGCGCGACCTTTCCTGCCCGGCTGGCCCGCGACACCCGCTCGACGGCCTTCCGGCGGAAACGGACTCTGGTGGACCAGATGTGCCGCAGAGTCCTGGATTGGAGCCTCGGCGGAGCATCGGATTGGCGCCCGAATCGGGAAGTTATGCGACACTTTTGTCGTCCAATTAGAAGTTAGCTGGCCATACCATGTGCCGAGGCAGAGCAACCTGCACTGAAATCACCGACCGCGATACGTGGCACAAGAATGCGCCTCTTCCTCCCCCGGAGTGGTTGCGAGCGCATCTACCAAGCTTCCATGAAAGCATTAGCCTCGCTGCTAAGGGCAAGGTTTCTGCAGCACGAAAGGCACTAGCCGCATTTCCCAGCGAGGCCGCTCAGAAGTGGTGCATTGAGGACGGTCAGATCTCAGGCAACTTTCGATTCCGACTGCTCGGTAAACCCCCGCACTCGCCGACCCGCCCGCGAATTGGCGTACGCAATCCACCAACGCCGCTTATCGCGTCCGTGCTCAAGCGTGATCACTACCACTGTCGTTATTGCGAGCTCCCCGTGATACCTCGACCCATCTTCACAGCGTTTGCCTGCGTGGTCGGAGCTAGTGCATTTCGGTTCGGCAGACCTAATCTCGAGCGACATGGCGCTGCGCTTATGTCCTGGGCTCAATTCGACCACGTCGTGCCCTATAGCCAAAGGGGTGCGACCGACATGTCGAACGTCGTCACGTCCTGCTGGGCATGCAATTTCGGAAAGGACAGCTACGAGCCGGCCCAAATTGGAATAACCGATCCTCGCTTGAGGAAACCGCTTGCCGCTGACTGGGACGGCCTACTGTCTCTGCTTCCGGCGCTACGATCACATGCCTCAAACATTGCCAGCTAACAGCGCAGCCCACCCGAACGCGCGCGCGAGCACGGCGACGTGCACAGGTCAGTGGGCGCACGCCGGCGGGCGCGGACGTTAACCCCACCAGCCACCCTTGCCGCGCACATAGCATGTTTGCTATATTGTCCCCGTGAACTGGAAGGTCACGTTCTACAGCCCATCGCTGGAGGAAGACATTCTGAGCCTTCCGGCGGGCTTCGTGGCGCGGTTCCTGAAGTATGCAGAGAGAATGGAGGTTTACGGCCCCGATCTCGGCATGCCACATACCCGGGCCATGGGGCGTGGCCTTTTCGAGTTGCGGCTCAAGGCAGCCGAAGGGATCGCCCGTGTATTCTTCTGCACCTTGGTCGGGAAGCAGATTGTGATGCTTCACCAGTTCACGAAGAAATCAGAGAAGACTCCGCGTAAGGAACTTGAGATCGCCAGACGGCGAATGGAGGAGATAAGGGATGAGTAGGAATCTTAAGCAGTTCAGAACCCGGGCCCTGGCACGCCCTGACGTGAAGCAGGAGTACGACCGCATTGGGGAGGAGTTCGAGTTTCTCGACGAAATCCTGCGGGCCCGAGCTGCGGCAGGGCTCACCCAGGCTGATGTGGCAGCGAAAATTGGCACCACACAATCGGCAGTGGCGAGGCTGGAATCAGCCGACGCGAAGCACTCCCCGTCCATCGCAACGCTCCAACGTTACGCGTCAGCACTGGGGTGCACACTGCAAGTCAGGCTCGTGAAGGGTCGAGGTCTAACCAAGCGGCCAACCGGGATCGCCCGCAAGCGGGCAGCCGGATAGCGCAATCGTTATGCGACACTGTGGTCATCCGACCAATTGTTAACCAGATGTGCAGAGCATGCTGGACCTGATCGAATTTGATCTGCTTCTGGTCATTGCCCAGGTGTCGGTTACATTCGCCGGGTTCGGCAGCCTGGCAAGCGCCTTCGGCGACCGCAGCCATGGCGGCGAAACCCGCGTGGATGCGGGCCGTTTGATCAACATGCTGATCATCAGTCTCTCCACGACGATGCTGGCGTTTGTGCCGTTCATTCCGATGCTATTCGGATTGTCGGAGACGTGGGTGTGGCGTTCGTCTGCCGCGATCGCGTTTGGAACGTTGGCGCTATTCGCGCCAGGGATACTGATTCGGACGAAGCGGATGAAGCAGTACGCCGGTTTCAATGTTCCCACGAATGTCGTGAATCTAAGTCTGGGGGTAATTGCTGCGGCTTCCTTTGTTTTGTGCGCCTTCGGATTTCCCGAGCTTAAGCTGTCTGCCAGCTATGTCGCAGGGCTGGTCGCGCTGCTGCTCACCTGTGCAATAGTCTTTTTCCGACTTATCGCGTCGCTACTTCGCCCCCACGCTCCGGAATAGCCATGAAAGCGCGCATTCAGTTCAACCAGTTCCTGTATCGAGGTGATTGTTGTATTACATAGTTGAAACCGGCAAATCATTTGACAAGGCATCCGCAGACCTTGAAACAGCGGTTAAGCGCCATGGCTTCGGAGTACTGCATGTCCATGACCTGGGGGTCACACTTCGCGGAAAGGGCATTGCCTTTTCTGAGCAGTGCAAGGTCTTTGAAGTGTGCAATCCAGAGCAGGCTGCGAAAGTGTTGTCAGCCGATATGCGCCTGAACATGGCGCTGCCGTGTCGCATCTCTGTGTTTACGGAGAAAGGCAAGACAAAGATCGGCCTTATCAAGCCGGTGCAAATGCTTTCGGCACTATCCAAAGCCGAAGCATTGGTTCAAGTGGCCAGAGAGGTTGAGGAAAAGACCATGCAAATGGTTGATGAGGCAAAATGACCGCGCGCTACTGACGACTGGCGCCAGTTTTCAACCGGGCAAGTTCCGCCGGAACAAAATTATCCTTGACGGCCTGAGCCATCTGGTCCGGCGCCAGCAAACCCTGGGCCAGCACAAAGTCGTGGAAGCGCCGGCGGTTGAACCCCTTGCCGAGAGTGATTTCAGTGCGCGCCCGCAGGTCCAGCAGGCGCTGGTACCCGTAGAAGTAGCTCGTCGCCTGGCCCGGCGCGCGGAACGTGTAGCGCTGCAGCTCCTGGTCTGCGAAGGCCCCGGTGATCGCGACGTCGCCGGTCAGCACGCGGCGCGCTTCGTCCAGCGTGATCTCGCCGGACTGCAGACCGGGGTCGAGGAAGGCACGCGCAGCGCGCAGCAGGCGGAACTGCAGCGCGATCAGCTGGCCGTCGAGTGGCAGGTAGGGCTGCATCTCGGCCTCCGCATACAGCGCCCAGCCTTCCACGTTGACGCTGTTGAAGGCGAACAGTGCGCGGGCCAGCGAGACGCCGTTTTCCACCATGCTGGCGAACTGCAGTTCGTGGCCCGGACGGACTTCGTGGGCGGTCAGTGTCCAGGTGACCGCGTCGAAGCTGAAATCCTCGAGTCGCTGTGCGGGAGCCTCACCGTCCACCGGCGGCATGTTGAGCGGCAGCACGAACTCGCCGCGCTCACCCTGGTTGTTGATGAAGGGCGGTGGCTGCATCGACGGCGCCGGCTGCGCGGCGGATTCCGCCGCGGTGGCGAGCCGGATGATGGCCTCGCGATCCGGCAGGGTCACGATTTTCTCGCGGCGAATGATCGCCTCGATGGCGGCAAGCCGTTTGCGGTACCGGGTAAGCGTGTCCTCGCCCGTCAGTTGTCGCGTGCGCAGCTCGCGGATGATCCCCGGGTAGTCGGTGGCCTTGAGCTTGCGGTCCTTCGCCACGAGGGGCGCGAGCGCGATCATCTGGTTGCGAATCTCGATAAATGCCGTGCGCGCACGGGCGGCGAGTTCTGCCGGTGGAATGTCGACACCGGCCTCGCGGAGCCGAACGGCATACAGGTCAGCCGGCAGGCGAAAATCCTGGCGGGCCCCGGGCAGCACTTCCCGTCTCAGGATGTCGTTAAAGGCGGCGACCTGGAGCCGGAGTTCTTTCAGGGCCTTGCCGCCGTCGTCCACGTTGTACTGTTCCAGCAACTCGTCGATGCCGTCGAGGTACAGGGTGCTGCTGGCCAGTTGCTGCTCGAGATCGCCCTGGTAGGGGAAGAGCAGGCCGAGCGTGCCAAGTTGCTCGCGCAGGCGCTCTTCGGCAAGCGTTGCCAGCGGCGTGTAGCCTTCATCGAGACCGGCGTAACGGCGAAGCCGGATCACGGCCGCGGGGTGCCGGTCCTTGGCGACCTGGTCGCTCAGCAGTGCGCGCACTCCGTTGTAGGCCTGCTTCGCCACGTCGAACACCGGTAGCAGGTAGCGATGGTCAGCTTCCTCGGAGGCGGCAACGAGCAGCGCGTCCTGCTGCAGGATTTCCAGATCCTGCCGGACGTTCGGATCCTTCACCTTTGTTCTTCGGGCGTCGAGGTCGCGGGCCGTTGCCTTAAAGGCGGCCCGCACCCGCTCGCTGATGGCGGGCCCGAGGTCGACGACGCGACTGTCGACGCCCAGTACGCCGAGCTCGCCGGCCATCTCCGGGTAGAAGCGTGCGTAGGTCTCGAGCAGCGCCTGCGATTCGGTATTGCTGCTCGTGATCCAGTCGGGCGTGGCAGGCTCCCCGGCGCTGGCCACACTGATCACGGCCAGCAGTAGCAGTTTGACTGGATTTTTCATACGTCGAGCTTAAGCCAATCCGGCATGGTGAGGCCCCGGGCAGCGAGAAATTCCCGGTTGAACAGGCGTTGCCGGTAGCGCAGGCCGGAGTCGCAGAGCACTGTGACGATCACGTGGCCCGGGCCGAGCGCCCTGGCCATGCGTACGGCCCCGGCCACATTTACCCCGCTCGACCCGCCCAGCACGAGGCCGTCGCTGCGGATCAGGTCGTACACCAGCGGGATCGACTCGCTGTCTGGAATCTGGAACGGGTGATCGATGGGTGTGTCGGCAAAGTTGGCCGTGATCCGGCTGGTGCCGATGCCCTCGCTGATTGAACTGCCTTCGGCCTTCAGCTCGCCGCTGGTGAAATAGTTGTACAGCGCCGAACCGTCCGGATCCGCCAGGCCGATCTGTACCGCCGGATTGCGCGCGCGAAGTCCGCGGGCGGTGCCGGCCAGCGTGCCGCCGGTGCCGACCG
>CAZPNN010000337.1:0-3933 GCA_964587605.1 uncultured Chromatiaceae bacterium | reverse complement strand
CGAACTGCTGCTCGCGGGTGCACCTCAGGCGTTTGCGGAGGTCGACGAACTGTTCCGCGACGCGCTGGCAAACTGGAAGCGCGTATAGCGGGAAAGGGGACATGCCTGATTTCCGCCGGAATCGCCCTCAGTTAGACTGTCACCAACAACCAATACAGACCGCGGGTCCCCATGCAGCAATTTGACGGCACCACCATCGTGTCCGTGCGCCGTAACGGCTCCGTCGCCGTTGGCGGCGACGGCCAGGTCACGCTCGGCAACACCATCGTCAAGGGCAACGCCCGCAAGGTGCGTCGGCTGGCCGATGGCCGCGTGCTGGCCGGATTCGCCGGCGGTACGGCGGACGCCTTCACGCTGTTCGAACTCTTCGAGGGCAAGCTCGAGCAGTACGGCAACTTAAGCCGTGCCGCGATCGAACTGGCCAAGGACTGGCGCACGGATCGGCGCCTGCGCCGCCTGGAGGCCCTGCTCTGTGTCGCCGACGCCGAGCGTTCACTGATCGTTTCGGGAAACGGCGACGTGATCGAACCAGAAGACGACCTGATGGCGATCGGCTCCGGTGGCCCCTTCGCCCAGGCGGCAGCCCGTGCCCTGCTCGAAAACTCCGAACTCAGCGCGGAACAGATCGTGCGCAAGAGCCTTGAGATCGCCGGGAAGATCTGCATCTACACCAACCAGAACATCACGATCGAAACCCTGGTAGGAGCGCCTTCAGGCGCGACCGGGCAGCCTCGCGCCTGAAGGCGCTCCTACCGGTCCGGAAAATTCTTGTTATGTCCAGCATGACCCCCCGCGAAATCGTCCAGGAACTGGACAAGTTCATCATCGGCCAGGATCCGGCGAAGCGCGCCGTGGCCATCGCCCTGCGCAACCGCTGGCGGCGGATGCAGGTGGGCGAGCCTCTGCAGGGCGAGATCACGCCGAAGAACATCCTGATGATAGGCCCGACGGGCGTCGGCAAGACGGAGATTGCCCGCCGGCTGGCCCGGCTCGCCGAGGCGCCTTTCATCAAGGTCGAGGCCACCAAGTTCACTGAGGTGGGTTACGTGGGCCGCGAAGTCGACAGCATCATCCGCGACCTGATGGACGTTGCCGTGAAGCTGACCCGTGAGCGGGAAACACAGAAGGTCCGCCACCGCGCCGAGGACGCCGCGGAGGATAAGGTGCTGGACGCCCTGCTGCCGCCATCTCCCGCCGGCTTCACCGCCGACGCAGGCTCCCGCGATTCCGACACACGGCAGAAATTCCGCAAGATGTTTCGCGAAGGCAAGCTCGACGACAAGGAAATCGAAATCGATGTTGCCGCGATTCCCGTCGGGGTGGAGATCATGGCGCCGCCCGGCATGGAAGAGATGTCCAGCCAGTTGCAGGGCCTGTTCCAGAACATGGGGGCCGGCCGACGCAAGTCCCGCAAGCTCAAGGTCAGGGAGGCGTTTCGCCTGCTGACAGACGAAGAAGCAGGTCGCCTGATCAACGAGGAAGACCTGAAGGCCGCAGCGCTGCACAACGTGGAACAGAACGGCATCGTCTTCATCGACGAACTGGACAAGGTGGCCCGGCGTGGTGACACCCAGGGCATCGACGTCTCACGCGAAGGCGTGCAGCGCGACCTGCTGCCGCTGGTCGAGGGCTGCACGGTCAGCACCAAATACGGCATGGTCAAGACGGACCACATCCTGTTCATCGCCTCGGGCGCGTTTCACGCCTCGAAGCCGTCCGACCTGATCCCGGAACTGCAGGGCCGCTTCCCAATCCGCGTGGAGTTGAGCGCGCTGTCCACCGGAGACTTCGTGCGCATCCTCACCGAACCGGACGCCTCGCTGACGCGGCAGTACACCGCGCTGCTGGCCACCGAAGGCGTGACCATTTCGTTCACCGACACCGGCGTCCGGCGCCTGGCGGAGATCGCCTTTCACGTGAACAGCGAGCAGGAAAACATCGGCGCCCGCCGCCTGCACACCGTGATGGAACGTCTCCTGGAAACGATTTCGTTTGAGGCTGCCGACAAGAGCGGCGAGAGCGTGACGGTCGATGCCGCCTACGTCGAGGCGCACCTCGGCAGCCTCGTGAAGGACCAGGATCTCAGCCGGTACATTCTCTAGCCGGCGCTTGGTCGCCCAGGTTGCCTCCGCTACCATCCGGGCGATATGAACCCAGCGACCCGCTACGCCCGCAACGAAGGCGGCCAGTACATCGCCTACCAGGCGTTTGGCGACGGTGCGGTGGACCTCATCTTCATTCCCGACTGGGTCACCAACCTGGAGATCATGTGGGAAGACCCGACGCTGGCGCGCTTCCTGCAGCGTCTCGCCTCGTTTGCCCGGGTGATCTGCTTCGACAAGCGCGGCACGGGCGTCTCCGATCCCGTGCCCCTGGGCGCCGTGCCCAGCTGGGAAGAGTGGATGGATGACGTCAAGACGGTGCTCGATGCCGCCGGCAGGGAACGCGCTGTCGTCTTCGGGCACGGCGACGGCGGCAGCATGGCGCTCCTGTTCGCCGCGACCCATCCTGCCCGGACCTCGGCGCTGATCCTCGCCGACACCTACGCGCGCCGTACGCGCACTGCCGACTACCCCTGCGGCATCCCGGAGCACGCGGCAGCGAAGACCATCGATGGCATTCTGCAAACCTGGGGAACAGGAGAAATCACCCGGTACGGGGGCGCGCCGAGCCTCGCCGACGACGCCAGCTTCATCGCCTGGCGCGGCCGCTACGAGCGCCTGGCGATGAGTCCCGGCATGTGCCTCCCGATGTACCCGCAAACCTACCAGGTGGACTTGCGGCCGGTGCTGCCGACCGTGCGGGTACCGACGCTGGTACTCCATCGCTCCGGGAACAACTACATCCGCGTCGACAATGGCCGTTACCTCGCCGAGCACATCGCCGGCGCGAAATTCGTCGAGGTCCCCGGCGACGACCATTTCTTTCATGCGGGTGACACCGAAGCGCTGCTCGGCCCGGTCCAGGAGTTTCTCACCGGGACCCGCGAAGTTGCGGACGAGAACCGGGTGCTCGCCACCGTGCTGTTCACCGATATCGTGGGCGCAACCGCGCATGCCGAGCGACTCGGGGATCGGGCCTGGACCGACGTGCTCAAGCGCCATCACGGCCTGGTGCGCCAGGAGCTCGCACGCGTCCGCGGGCGTGAGGTGGACACCGCCGGCGATGGCTTCTTTGCGACCTTCGACGGCCCGGGGCGCGGCGTGCGCTGCGCGCTCGCGATCCGCGACGTGGTGCGCCCGCTCGGCATCGACGTGCGGGCCGGCCTGCACACCGGCGAGTGCGAACAGATCGGCGCCAAAGTCGGTGGCATTGCGGTGCATATCGGCGCGCGCGTGATGGGCCTCGCCGGCGCCGGCCAGGTGCTCGTCTCCCGAACCGTGCGCGACCTGGTCACCGGTTCGGGCCTGCGCTTCGACGACTACGGCCGCCACGCCCTCAAGGGGATCGAGGGTGAGTGGGCGTTGTTCGAGGTCACCTGAGGCGCCGACTTCCACCTGTTTGGCCCGGATTCGCAGCGCGCCCCGCACCCGTCCCTCCTGTAACTTGACCCTGCCCCCGCAGGACACCAAACTGGTGTTGAAATGGTTTCCCTGCGGGAGACAGGTCAATGCCCATGACAATTACGCTCAAGAACATTCCCGACGATATCTACGCCCAATTGCGCCAATCGGCCGATCAGCATCATCGCAGCCTGAACAGCGAGGTGATCGCCTGTCTCGAGCGGGTGCTGCTACCGGTCGCCATCGACCCCGGGGAGCGGCTCGCCCGTATCCAGCGGCTGCGGCCTCCGCGTGCAATCAAGGCAAACACTATCGACAAGGCAAAGCGAACCGGCCGACCGTGATCGTCGTCGATACCAACGTCATCGCGTACCTGTTCATCCCGTGTGAGTTGACGGCCCGTGCGGAGAGCCTTTTCAGACGCGATCCC
>CAZPNN010000336.1:0-2203 GCA_964587605.1 uncultured Chromatiaceae bacterium | reverse complement strand
CAGGCCCGCTGGAACACCGCCCACCTGCACTTTGCGATCCAGCTGGCCGACGGCCTGCTCGAGCGCTTCGAGGACCGCGAGCGCGGCGGCTTCTGGTTCACGGCGCACGATCACGAAACCCTCCTCCACCGGTCGAAGCCCTTCGGCGACGAAGCGATGCCTGCCGGCAATGGCGTCGCGGCGTTTGCGCTGGCCCGTCTCGGCTACCTGCTGGTGGAGCCGCGCTACCTGGACGCGGCGGAGCGCACACTGCGTGCGGGCTGGCGCGGTCTTACGGAATTTCCACACGGCCACTGCTCGCTTCTGAACGCGCTGGACGACTACCTTAAGCACCCGGAACTGGTCATCCTGCGCGGCGACGTCGGCGAGATGAGCGTGTGGGCGGCCACCCTGGGTGCTGCCTATAACCCGCGGCGGATGGTATATGCCGTGCCTCGGAATACCGCTGATCTGCCGGCCGGTCTGGCCAGCAAGACGGCACCCGATAGCGGGGTCCGGGCCTACGTCTGCCGCGGCACCGTCTGTGGCGAGCCTGTCGACTCTCTGGAAACTTTGACGAAACTGTGAGGATTTGAGAATGCAGCGCATCAACCATTCTTCCGGCAGCAAGTGGGAACCGATCGTCGGCTACTCGCGGGCGGTCCGGATGGGCCCCTTCGTCTTCGTGTCCGGCACCACCGCCAGTGGCGCCGACGGGAACATTGTGGGAGTCGATGACCCCTACGCCCAGACGCGGCAGATCCTGATCAACATCACGGCGGCGCTGGCGGCCGTTGGCGCCAGCCCGGCGCACGTGGTCCGCACCCGGATCTACGTGACGGATATCAGTCGCTGGGAAGATGTCGGCCGGGCGCACGGCGAGGTGTTCGGCAGCATCCGGCCGGCCACCGCGATGGTGGAAGTCGCAAAGCTGATCAGCCCGGAGATTCTCGTCGAGATCGAGGCAGACGCGTACATCCCGTCGTAGGAGCGCCTTCAGGCGCGACTCCGTACTCTGTAGCCCGCGGTCAGAGGCGGGAAGCCCTGACCGCCCGCCGACTCGCGGACTCGATGCGAGCGGTCAGGGCTTCCCGCCTCTGACCGCTGCAGTGTAGTGAATTGAGTCGCGCCTGAAGGCGCTCCTACGACGCCGACGACGACGGCAGCACGTTCGCGTTCAGGCGGAACAGGTTGCCCGGGTCGTAGCGGTCCTTCAGCTTCACCAGCCGCGGGTAGTTGTCGCCGAAGTTCGCCCGCACCTGCGCCTGGCTGTCACCGATCTGGGTGTTGAAGTAATAGCCCCGGGTGTAGGGTTCCATTCCGGACCAGAACGACTTGATCCACGTACGGTGGCGATCATTCTGGGTCCGGTCGTCCCAGCCGCCCAGCACCAGCAGGTCGAACTGGGCATTGCGGTGAGGAAACGCCGTCGCGTCGGGGCGCTGTTGCCGGATGGCGCCACCGAGCTGCTGAAGCAGCATGACGGTGGCACGGCCGGGGTCGGGCGTAAAGCCATTCACCATGACATCGAACAGGGCGGGATCCACCTCGTGCACGAAGCCGCTCTTGATGTAGTAGTTGCGGCCGGGGCCATTGGCCTCGTCGCCACCTGACTGCAGCTTCAGGTAGGGCATCAGCTTGACCTGGTCGGCCAGTGGCTTGCTGAAACTGCGGATGGGCTGGATCAGCTTCTCCCCGACAGCAGGATCACCGGAATAGCAGACTTCCAGGATGACCATCGGCTTGCCACCCGGCGGAGCGATGATCGCGCAGTCGACGTTGAGTTCCTCCGGGTTGGTCCGGGAGAACTCGGCGTAGAAGTCGAGCACTTGCCTGGCCATGGAGAACGGAAAGATGATCGGGCCACCAAGGATGGTTGTGCCGACATCGTGCAACCGGTACTCGAAGCCCGTCGCGATGCCAAAGTTGCCGCCACCGCCCCGAAGGCCCCAGAACAGGTCGCGATTCTCATTGCGACTGGCACGCAGTACTTTGCCGTCTGCCGTCACCGTATCGACGGACTCGAGGTTGTCACAGGCCAGGCCGAAGCGCCGGCCGAGCCGGCCAAATCCGCCACCGAGTGTCAGGCCCGCGGCGCCGGTGTGCGACACCGTGCCAGCCGTGGTGGCCAGGCCAAAGAACTGCGACTCGCGATCGAGATCACCCAGCAGGGAGCCACCCGCGACCCAGGCGCGCTTCGCACGCGGGTCTACGCGCACGCCAC
>CAZPNN010000335.1:0-2428 GCA_964587605.1 uncultured Chromatiaceae bacterium | reverse complement strand
CCACTACGTGCGCATGGCGAAGAATTACAACGACCCCTGCCACGTGCACTACGTTCACGAGTTTGGCAGGTGGTTGCCCAAGGGCGTCACGATCGAGACGATCGAACTGGCTGACACCTACGTGAAGGCCTTTCACGCGGCCTGGGATGCCAGGGGGCAGACCAGCCGCGACCGGGGCCTGATGATGGAGTTCGATGTCATCGGCATGGTGTCCCGGAACACCAACCGGCAGCCGGGTTACCCGGAGACTGTCGTCGTTGCCACCGTGACGCCCATCGACGAGGCGAATACCCAGATCTTCATGCTCCTGTTGCAGCCGAAAAAGGGCATCTCGGCTTCCGATCACCAGGCGCTCGTAACGATGACCCGCGACCAGGTGATGAACGAGGACTACGCGGTGCTGAAGACTGCCAGGCCGCGCCAGGCCGCGTCGCCGGCCGAGGAACTGCTGGTGGAGACCGACGTGACGGTGGCGCAGGTGCGGAAGATGACGCGCGACTATGCCGCCCGGCACGGCGAAATCGATGGAACCGCGCTCGCGGCGCTGCGCGACACCCACATCCGCGTCCTGCCTTGCCCGGGTCATCGCGCCGATCCCGCCCAATGGGTGCACAAGACGGTGCCGCTGCGGTGACGGTTCCGCATTTCGTCCAGTCGGCTCCACGTCCGTGGCACGGCTTGCGGGACGACTGGCTGGTACGCAGTTTCGTCCGGCACCGCTTGCCGCCCGACGTGCGTGAGATCGAGCCGGAACTGGCTGAACTCGGGGCCCTGGCCGCCGGACCCCTGTGGAACTTTCAGTGCGCGGATCGCGCCAACGAGCCCCGCCTGACCCGTTTCGATGCCTGGGGCAACCGTATCGATCACATCGAACCGAGTCCCCTGTGGCGCGAGGCGGAGCGCCTCGCCGTGCAGTACGGCCTGACGGCGCACCCGCAGGAACGGGCCTACGGCTCGTGGTCGCGCCTGCACCAGTTCCTGCTGGTCCATCTTTTTCACCCGGTCACGGACGTCTACACCTGCCCGCTGGCCATGACGGATGGCGCGGCGCGGACGCTGCTGGCCTCCGGCAACCACGCCCTGATCGAGCGGGCCGTGCCGCACCTGACCAGCCGCAAGCCGGACCAGTTCTGGACCAGTGGCCAGTGGATGACCGAAGCCACGGGCGGGTCGGACGTTGGCCTGTCGCTGTCGCGCGCCGAACGGCGTGAGGGCACGTGGCGGCTGTACGGCAAGAAGTGGTTTACATCGGCCGCCACCTCGCAGATGGCGCTGACCCTGGCGCGGCCGGAGGGCAATGGGCCCGGCGGCAGCGGCCTCGCGCTGTTCTGTGTCGAAACGCGCGACCTCGACGGGCGACTGAACGGCATTACCGTGGATCGGCTCAAGGACAAGCTCGGCACGCGCAAGGTGCCGACGGCCGAGCTCACGCTCGACGGCACGGTGGCGCAGCTCGTTGCCGGCACCACCCACGGCACGCGCAGCATCGAGCCGATGTTAAGGGTCACGCGGACGTGGAACAGCGTCTGTGCAGCCTCGTTCCTGCGCCACGGACTTGGCCTTGCTGAAGACTACGCGTCGAAGCGCATCGCGTTTGGCGCCCCGCTGGCCGCGCAGCCGCTGCACCGGGCGACCCTCGACGACCTGGATGCCGAATCGGCGGGCGCGTTTCTGCTGGCGTTCCTGCTCGCCGAGCTGCTCGGCCGGGACGAAGGCAATGAGCTCGATACCGGCGAGGCTGCTCTGCTTCGCCTGCTGACACCCGTTGCCAAGGCCACCACCGGCAAGCAGGCGGCGGCGGGGGTCAGCGAGATTATCGAAGCGTTCGGCGGCGCCGGCTACGTCGAAGACACCGGGATTCCGGTGTTACTGCGCGACGCGCAGGTGCTGCCGATCTGGGAGGGAACCACCAACGTGCTGTCCCTGGACCTGCTGCTGCGTTCGGATCTTGACCAGGCACTGGCGGCGCTCCGGCAGCCGGTCCTGCGTGCCTGCACTGCCGGCCAGGATGCCGGCCAGGACGGCGGCCAGGATGGCGAGCTCAAGGCGGCAGGTGCGGCCAGCCTGGCAGCGATCGACAGGGCCATCCACTGGCACGGCGTCACGCGTGAGCCGGTGGCCCGGCAACGCGCGGCCCGCCAGTTCGCCCTGACGCTCGGGCGGGCGCTGCAGCTGGCGCTGCTGGTCGAGCACGCTGGTGTGCTGGCCGGCACCGCCGACGCAGAGGCCGCGCGGGCAGCGTGTGGCCGGTACCATCGCCTCGGTGTCGACCTGTTGCGCGTCGACCTGTTGCGCGTTGAACAGTAACCGGGGGTAGAGCGTGGATAGCATGCGGGACAACGTTGTGGTCATCACTGGCGCCTCAAAGGGCATCGGCGCCGAGCTGGCCCGCCAGCTGGCCGTGCAGGGCGCGCGGCTGGCGCTGTCG
>CAZPNN010000334.1:0-3453 GCA_964587605.1 uncultured Chromatiaceae bacterium | reverse complement strand
TGCTCGACGAAGCCACCTCGAGCCTCGACATCGAGACGGAGCAGGGCGTGATGCGCGCGATCCGGCACCTCTCTCAGGGCCGCACGACGCTGACGATCGCGCACCGGCTCTCCACGATCATGGACAGCGACGAGATCCTCGTGATGCTCGAGGGGCGCATCGCCGAGCGCGGCACGCACCAGCAATTGCTGGAAAGCGGTGGCTGGTACGCCCGGATGTTCGAGATCCAGAAGGACGAGGTCGACGCGACGCTCGTCCAGGCCTAGGTCGGGGTCTGGGGCCTGGGGTCTGGGGTCTGGGGCCTGGGGTCTGGGGCCTGGGGTCTGGGGCAGGCCCAGCCGCCCCGCTGACGAATCGCCAATTCCCCCGGGCTTTGCTAGAGTCGGGCCCATGATGACCCAAGCGCTGTGGATTCTGGTGGTACTCGCCCTGCTGATGCTCTGGCGCCTGGCGTGGCGCAGCCAGCCGCTGCTCGCGGTGGGCATTGGGATAGGCGTGTTGCTGGGCTGGGTCGTCGGCGTGACCTTCGATGCGCCGAGTCTGGACAGCATTCCCCTCTGGCTTCCGCCCCTGCCTTTTGCAGTCGTGGCCGTTACCTTGTTCTTCTTCGGGATACTGGCCTGGTTCTGGGGTGAAGACCGGGCCGGCGGTGACCAACAGGCGCATCCAGAGCGTCGTTCAGACGCTCCTCCCCGTCACTGATCGCTGTCGTCCAGGCAGGGCGCGACTCGCATTCCAGTGAGTTTCGCGCCGATGGTCAGGCCCAAAATGTGGCCGCCATAACATAACCGTACGCAATTCGCCGGCCGCCGCGCAGAGTGTGGACTGGTTCATTTCCTTTCAAGCGGAAGTGTTCATCATGGCGCCAATCCAAGAATCTCCAGAGAACACGGACAGAAAAACAAGCAGGAGTGGCTCGTGGATTACGGCCAGCACCGAGTGTCAGAGAAGACAGCCCAGGGTTCCGGATACCGGTTCAAGCTGCTTGCGGCAGCAATTTTTGCCGTGTCCGCGGCGGCTTATATTGCCTATAAGCCGGCCAGCCTTTCTCTCGACAGTCTCATCGGAATGCTTTCAGGTTCCAGCTGTAGCCAGGACCAGGGGTCTTGCACCCCGGTGGCGGCGAGTGCTGATGGCCAGCAGGGCTCCGGCACATCTGCGGGTACCAGTCATCAGAGACAACGAGCGATTAAACCCCGCGCCCTGACTGACGATTCAGTCAATACCCGGTCCCTGCGCTTCGGCTATACGATCGCAGAGCTGTGCCAGGCAGGTCTGGCCGACAACCCGTACCGCTGCCAGACGGGAAGCTACGACGGAACATTCATAGCCTCTGAACCGGGTGCGACGGCTCCATCGGTTGCCGCGAAGGTTGCTGCATCCGGAGCTGCGATCTCCGGTCGCGTATTGACCACCGAGGGTGTCGGAATTGGCGGGGTCACGATCGTCGCCGCTCCTGAACGCATCACGGGTCAGCAAGTCCCCGATTCCGGGACGCTGCGCTTCTGGACCGTGACCGATTCGCTCGGCGCTTATTCCCTGGACGGGATTCCGGATGGCGAATACACCATCCGAAGCCAAACCCATGGTCCGTTTCCGTCGGCACGAATTTCTGCCCGCTCTGGCGTTGACTATGCCGACCTCGTGGTATCCCCGGATCTGGCGGCGGTGGCAGAAGGGCGGGTACTTGGCGCCGACGGTGAACCGCTGGAAGGCGTTACGGTACTGCCCGTTCTGCCAGGACAGCCCAGCGTGCTGACCGGTGACGACGGGCGTTTCCGGCTCCCCGTCAGGGTGAAGCCAACGGTCAGCTCCTTCGCGTTACGGTTCCAGCGACCGGGCTATCACGAGCAGAACTACAAGTTTGAAATTCCGCGTGACGGCGCATCGAACCGCGTTGCGATGAAGGTTGTTCTGCAGCCAGTCGAGGCCTGGACAGCCGTAAAGGGCAAGGTTTTAAGCGACTCCGGCGAACCGCTGGCAGGACGCACGGTCGAGCTCAGGCCGGAATCGGCGCCACGCAGCTACAAGACGACCACGGATCAGAGGGGCCGGTACGCCTTTTCGGTCGTCGAATCCCCGGCCGACTATCAGCTGATCGTTTTCGGCGGAGCCAGCCACAAGGACCATCAACAGTCACTGCACGTCACCGCCGACATGGGCGAGCTGAACGTCGTGGCCGAAGCCTACGAATTTGGTGAAGTGACCGGGCAGCTCGTCAATCTGAGCGGCGAGCCGGTGCCCGATTTTGCACTTCTACTGAGAAATAGCGGGTCGCGCCAGCCGAACTCAGTGGTCAGCACGGACAAGGACGGCAATTTCAAAATCCCGGCAGCACCGGCGGGCAAGTTTGTGGTGGCGAGCCAGTCCACGCCGTCGATCCTGGTGGAGGGTCTCGAGCTTAAAGCCGGGGACAAGCTGCATTTGCCGCTGGTCCTCGACTGGGGTCAGCATGAAATCCGCGGTGTTGTGGTCGATGCGGCCGGCAATCCGGTGCCGGCATCCCGCATCGTGCTGCAGTGGTCTCACGAGTCAGACGGCATCACCACGCGTACCACTCGCCGGACCGCCGCAGATACCCAGGGCCAGTTTGCCTTCAGCCAGCTCGGGCCCGGGGCGCATTCGCTGAAAATAGACGGCGCTGGATTTCCAGCGGTCGTGGTTAATCACGATGTGAGTCGCCAGGGTAATAACCTGACGGTGAGGCTGAACTAGATAGCAAACCAAGAGACGCACTAACAACAAGAACAAAGAACGCCAAAAAAAACCGCAGCACTGCCCGCCGCCTCCGAGGACGGAAGCGGACGATAAAAATAAGAACAATAACAAGGACGTACTGACATGGATATTCAGAACCAGTTCCGCGTAGCCAGCCGGATTCCGGGCATGATTGCCCTGAGATTGGCAGCCGCCCTCCTGCTTGCCCCGGTGGCCGGTCTGGCCCAGGTGCCGTACGGCATCGATGGCGTGGTGCCCGACCCCAACTGCTGCGTTGAATTCCAGGACCCGGTCGGCAGCATCGCCGAGCTGGGGCCGATCAATTCGTCCCAGACGAAACTCGGCGTGATCGACTCGGCCCCGGTGCCGATGCTCGGGTTCACCAATCCCAGCAGTGCCACCGACATCGCGACGATCTGGCTGGATACCCGAACGGATTCGACCGGCGACATCTGGCTGTATTTCGCGTGGCAGCGCGAGGGAAATACGGGCAGCAGTGTCCTCACCTATGAGTTTCAGTCGACGCCGGCCGATCCGGCCTGCGACTACTCGGCCATCGATCAGACCCAGCCGGCAAGTGCCGCCTAGACGAACCTGATCAACTCCTGCAATCCGTGGTCAAACCGCCAGGCAGGCGACTTCATGGTTGTCTGGGATTTCGGCGGCGGCTCGACCCAGATTGTCCTGCGTGAATTCAACGGGACGAGCTTTAACGCGGGCGTGAACCTGTCCACA
>CAZPNN010000333.1:0-7404 GCA_964587605.1 uncultured Chromatiaceae bacterium | reverse complement strand
TGTCGCTGTCCTACGACCACCGGGTCATCGACGGCGCGACGGGCGTGCGTTTCACCACCTTCCTCGTCGGCCTGCTGGCCGATGTGGGCCGGCTGCTGAAGGTCTAGGCCATGGGACTTCTTGATGTGAAGGTGCCGAATCTCGGTGAGTTCAAGGACGTCGAGATCATCGAGGTACACGTCAAGGAGGGCGATACGGTGCAGCCCGAGGCGCCGCTGATCACCCTTGAAACTGACAAGGCGGCGATGGAGGTGCCGGCGCCCGTCGGTGGAGTCGTAAGGGAAGTGCTCGTGCAGGCCGGCGGGAAGGTCAGCGAGGGTTCGCTGATCGTGCGCCTTGAGGCTGCTGTAGGAGCGGCTTCAGCCGCCACCCCGTCTCCGTCCCCCGCGAAGAAGCCGATCGCCGCCAAGGCCGCTCCTGCCGTTGCGCCGGCGCCGGCGTCATCTGTGCCAGCGCCCGGCAAGTCCTACTCAGGCCCGGTCGACCTCGAGGCTGATGTGGTCGTGATCGGCGCCGGTCCCGGCGGCTACCCGGCCGCCTTCCGTGCCGCCGATCTCGGGCTGAACGTGACCTTGGTCGAGCGCTGGCCGACACTCGGCGGCGTGTGCCTGAACGTGGGTTGCATCCCGTCCAAGGCGTTATTGCACGCCGCCCGGGTCATCGATGAGGCCGAGTCCATGGCCGGGTGCGGTGTGAAGTTTGGCCACCCCGAGATCGATCTCGACAGCCTGCGCGGCTGGAAGGACAAGGTGGTCGGCAAGCTCACCGGGGGCCTTGCGCAGCTTGCGAAGCAGCGGAAGGTGTCGGTGGTGAAGGGCAGCGCCACGTTCCTGTCGGCCAATCACCTGCAGGTCATTGATGGTGATGCGAGGCAGGTGCTGGCCTTCAAGACCTGCGTAATAGCCGCCGGTTCGGAGCCCGTGAAGCTGCCGGGTTTCCCCGACGACCCGCGGATTATCGATTCCACCGGCGCGCTCGAACTGAAGGCGATCCCGAAGACGATGCTCGTCGTTGGCGGCGGTATTATTGGTCTGGAGCTGGCGACGGTTTACGACGGCCTTGGCACGACGATCTCCGTCGTCGAGTTGACCGACGCCCTGATGCCCGGCACCGACCCCGATCTCGTGCGCCCCCTGCAGAAGCGGATCGCGAAGCGCTACGCGCAGATCATGCTGGGCACCAGGGTGACGAAAATCGAGCCGGCGAAAGACGGTCTGCACGTGACATTCGACGGCAAGACCACCGGCACGCAGGTCTTTGACGCGGTGCTGATGTCGGTTGGCCGCTCGCCAAACGGCAAGCGCCTCGGCGCCGAAAATGCCGGCGTGCACGTCGATGAGCGCGGCTTCATCCCGGTCGACAGGCAGATGCGCACCAACGTGCCGAACATCTTTGCAGTTGGCGACATCGTCGGTCAGCCGATGCTGGCCCACAAGGCCAATCACGAAGGCCGCGTGGCGGCGGAAGTGATCGCCGGCATGAAGGTGGCGTTCGACGCACGCGTGATCCCGTCCGTCGCGTACACGGATCCCGAGGTCGCCTGGGTGGGCGTCACCGAGACCGAGGCCAAGGCCAGCGGTATCGCCTACGGCAAGGGCTCGTTTCCGTGGGCAGCCAGTGGCCGTGCTCTTTGTCTGAACCGGGACGAAGGCCTGACCAAGCTGCTGTTCGACGAGACCACGCACCGAGTGATTGGCGCCGGGATCGTCGGCCCCAACGCAGGCGACCTGATCAGCGAAGTGGGACTCGCCATCGAAATGGGCTGTGATGCCGCCGACATCGGGCTGACCATACACCCGCACCCGACACTGTCGGAGACTGTGGCATTTGCGGCCGAGGCTTTTGAAGGAACGCTGATCGATCTGTATCTGCCCAGGAAGAAGTCGGGTTCCGCTGCCGGCTAGACCGGTGGGAAATTGGCTGCAGGTGACCAAAAAGGAGAGTTGAAATGCCAAAGTTTGTGATCGAGCGTGAAATTCCCGGTGCGGGGAAACTTTCTGCGGCGGACCTGCACGGGATTTCCAGAAAATCGTGCGGTGTATTGAACGAACTCGGCTCCCAGATTCAGTGGGTGCAGAGCTACGTGACCGATAACAAGATTTACTGCGTGTACATCGCTCCGGACGCGGCTCTTGTGCGCAAGCATGCCGAGATGGGCGGATTCCCTGCCAATTCGATTGCCGAGGTTCGTGCCGTCATTGATCCAACCACGGCGGATTGACGGCAAGAACCAGCACCGCGACCAGCGACGCGCCCGCAGCGGAATAGCAGAATGCCGGTCGAGCTTTTTGAGATTGCCGAACGGTTCCGCGGTCCGCCGCGCTCGGGAAACGGTGGTTACACCTGTGGCCGAATCGCGCGGCACCTGCAGGGAACCGCGGCGGTCCGTCTCAAGCTGCCACCACAGATCAATACCGCGTTGCGCCTCGAGAGCGCAGATGGCGAGGCGCGGCTCTTCCACGGCACCGCGCTGGTGGGTGAGGGGAAGCACGCGCAACTGGACCTGGTGGCACCCCCGGCTCCAGGTTATGAGCAAGCCGTAGACGCCTCACGGTCGTACCCCGGCTTTCATACCCACTCATTTCCGGGGTGCTTTGTCTGCGGGCCCGGGCGCGCTCCCGGTGATGGCCTTCGGATCTTCCCGGGACTGGTAAGTGGCGGGTCGACGCTGGCGGCACCCTGGGTCCCGGATCCGTCGCTGGCCGATGACCCCCGGCGGGTGAACCCGGAGTTCCTGTGGTCAGCACTCGATTGCACCGGGGCCTTTGCCGTGCTGCCCGCGAAAGAGGACGTAGCCATCGTTCTCGGCGAGCTTTGTGCTTCAATTGCGGGAGACATCTCGCCGAACGAACGTTGCGTTGTGACGGGGTGGCCGCTTGCCGTCGAGGGTCGCAAACGTCTCGCAGGGTCGGCGGTCCATGCAGAGGACGGTCGCCTCGTGGCTGTCGCACGGGCCGTGTGGATTGAAGTGCCCCTGAATGACTGGCAGTGAATGGCTGGAATTGACTGGAGAAGCGCGATGGATCTATTGATGGCGACGTGGACGCCCCGCCTGTTGAGCCTGCTGCGAATCGTAACGGGCTTCCTGTTCATCCAGCACGGCGGTCAGAAGGTGCTTGGGTTCCCTGCTCCGCAACACGCGCCGTTTGAGTTGTTCTCGATCATGGGCCTGGCTGGTGCGCTGGAACTGGTTGGCGGCTTTCTGATCGTTGTCGGTCTCTTTACCCGCCCCGTGTCCTTCGTGCTGTCCGGCCTGATGGCGTTTGCCTATTTCATGGCTCACGCGGGCCAGGGCTTCTGGACTCTGCTGAATGGCGGCGAGCTGGCGGCGCTGTACTGCTTTGTGTTCCTGTTCCTGTCGGTTGCAGGCGGTGGCGAGTGGAGCGTCGACAGAATGCGCGTCAGCAAGTGACAGTGAAGGCTTAGCGCCGGCACCGATGTCACTGTACGAGACACTTCGAGACGAACGGCGGCGCCTCCGGCGGCGGCAGGTCGTGGCAGTCATGGTGCCGGCAGTCGCGGGGGCCGTTTTCACCACGGTATTTGCTGACGATGGAGCAAGGCTTTGGATGGGGCTTGCCGCTCTGATGGTTCTCCCACTGATCTTGCACTGGCTTTGGCGCCTCACGGTTCCCGGGTACCGGATATGGTCCAATCGTTCGACCGTCATCCGGGCCGAAATAGCCGGCCTGAAGAAGCGGATTACGGTCGTTTTCGACAAGTATCGCGTGCGACAGAAAGGGCAGCAGTTCAAGCAGGTTTACAGTCTCGCGGGCCGCCCGGTTCGCGATCTTGAGGAGGCGCTTTCCGTGGGCATGTTCCGGGAGCGGCATGAGGTGTTCGTGACGGCGTTCATGCGCGACGGGGTGGCGGTGCGCGTTACCGCCTCCATCGGCACGCCGTTCCGGTGCAGGGCAGCGGATAATCCGGCCCGCTGGAAAGATCATGTCGCCCGGCTTGGCTGCGACGAGATCCGGCAGTACCACAACCACCCGGAGCACAGCGGCAGCACCGTTCCGTCGAAAACGGACATCAGGTCGTCGGGCGCGATCCGGCGGCTCCTGGGCCCGCACGGCTCGAAGTTGCGCTCGCTGATCATCTGCTGGAACGACCTTCGGGAGTGGAAGATCTTTGAGTACGATGAGGCCGGGCGTCACTCGCTGCATTTTGAATTCGACGCCGGAGCCTGAGGGAGGCAGGGACGCGCCATGCGTATTGAAGCCCTTGAACACCGGATTCCCCCGCCCGTCATCGCCCTGCTGACAGCGGGAGCCACGTGGGGGATCGCCGGGCAGACGCCGATGCTCGCGGTGCCGGCAATCACCCGGGCTGCCGTGGCCATCGGGCTTGCCCTCGTTGGTGGTGGCATCGCCGTCGCTGGCGTCATCGCGATCCGGCGGGCACAGACAACGGTAAACCCGCTGAAGCCGGAGACCGCGACCGCGCTGGTGTGCTCGGGGATCTACACCATCACCCGCAATCCCATGTACCTGGGATTGCTCGCGTTCCTCATTGCCTGGGCGGTGTACCTCTCGTCTGCCTGGGCACTGCTGGGTCCGCTGGCGTTCATGTTCTACATCACCCGCTTCCAGATTGTGCCGGAGGAACGCGCCCTGGCATCACTCTTCGGGGCGGACTACGCCGCGTACCGGGCGCGAGTCCGCCGATGGTTGTGAGGGCGCCGTGATCGACGTGCTGGTGGCCGTCTTCATGGCCATCCAGGTGATCGTAACCGGAGGAGCAAACCGATGATATTCAGACAGTTGCTGGATCCGGAATCCTCCACCTGGACGTACCTGGTGGCGGCCCGCGCCGGGGGCGAAGCGCTGATCATCGATCCGGTGATCGGGCTGACGGACATGTACGTCGAATTGCTGGGTCAACTCGAGCTCAAGCTCGTGATGGCCATCGACACGCACACCCATGCGGATCACATTACTGCGCTGGGCGGACTGCAGGAGCGGACGGGCTGCGCCACCGTGATGGGTGAATTCACCAAGGCATCGTGTGTGACCCGCTGCGTTCGCGACGGCGAGATCATCGACTGCGACGGGCTCAAGCTGGAAGCGATGTATACGCCGGGACACACTGATGAATCCTTCAGCTTTCGCCTGGTCGACCGGGTGTTCACTGGCGACGTGCTGCTCTACCGGGGAACCGGCCGTACCGACTTCCAGTGCGGCGACGCGCACAAGTCCTGGAACTCGATCGTCAACAAGCTGTTTCGGCTTCCCGACGACACCCTCGTGTACGCAGGGCACGACTACAAAGGCTGGACGGTGTCGACGATCGGCGAGGAGAAGCGCTTCAACCCGCGACTGGCTGGCAAGACCGAGGCCGAGTACGTCGAGTTGATGGATAACCTGCACCTCCCCAAACCGAAAATGATGGACATTGCCGTACCGGCCAATCTCGCCTGCGGAACGGGCCGGCCCGCATGATCTCGCCGGACTGGGTTGGCGGCTTCGGTGGCGGCGCGCTGGTTGGGCTGGCCTCCGTCGCACTGCTGGCGCTTGACGGCCGCATTGCCGGCGTCTCCGGCATTCTTGGCGGCCTGCTGAGTTCGCCGGGAGACCGGGCGTGGCGACTGGCATTCCTGGCTGGCCTGCCGCTGGGTGCCGGCATCGTTGCCGCGCTGGCGGGTGGCTTGCCGCAGCAAATGCCGGGTTCATCAGGGCTGCTGGTGATTGCCGGACTGCTGGTGGGTTTTGGTACCCGGCTCGGCGCCGGTTGCACCTCCGGCCACGGCATCTGCGGGCTCGCGCGCCGCTCGCCGCGCTCGCTGGTTGCCACACTGACGTTTATCGCTGCGGGAATGCTCACGGTGTTCATCGCCAGGCAGCTGATGCCGTGAAGGTGGCGCTGGCAGCGTTGTTCAGTGGCACGCTGTTCGGCGCCGGGCTGGCCTGGTCGGGCATGACCAATCCCGCACGCGTCCTCGGCTTTCTCGATATCACCGGCAACTGGGATCCGACGCTCGTACTGGTCATGGGCGGTGCGCTGGCCGTCTCGGCGTCGCTGTTTCCGCTCGTGTTGCGCCGCTCCCGCCCGGTGCTGGCCGAGCTGTTCGCATTGCCGTCGAAACGCGACCTGGACGCGCGGCTGCTGGGCGGGGCCGCCCTGTTTGGTGTCGGTTGGGGGCTGGCCGGCTTGTGTCCCGGGCCGGCGATCGCCGGACTCGTCACCGGATCGCCGGCTATCGTCCTCTTTGTTACGGCGATGCTGGCCGGCCAGTGGCTCGCCTGGATGATGGAGTGGCAGCGGCGCTAGCCGGCTGTTCAGCCAAGGGGCAGGCAGCGCATGCTCGACTGGTTTCGCCGCTACGGCGTTTAGGGAGATTCACCGGTGACCAGCCCGGACGGTCCTGGCGGCGGCCCGATCAGATCGCGGAACAGCACATAGTCCTGACCGTTCACAAAGCCGTTACAGTTCAGGTCGGCAATGTTATAGACCGGAGCGGGGGACGGACTACCCAACTGCGCGCGCAAGTCCACGTAGTCCTGGGCGTTCGTAAAGAGGTTGTTATTCAGATCCCCATCGCAGCGATTACCGAAGCCGTCCCCGTCGGAGTCGCACTGGGTGGGGTTGGATGTCAGGGTGCAGTTGTCATTCTGGTCCGACGTGCCGTCGCCATCCGTGTCAACCCATGGCACCAGGATCGTGCGCCACGCCAGCGCAAAGTCCCAGTCGAAGTCGTCCTGGCCGCTGGTTCGCGTTACCTGCAATGCGTACTGGCGACCAGCTGCCAGTGGCAGCCAGAGGTTCTCGGTGTTGTCTGTAGTGCTTCGGGAGTAACCCACACTGACCCAGTTCGAGGAATTCGTGACATCGAACAATTCGAGGTCGAGGTTGTGAAAGGTCGCGGTGCTGTCGAAGGAATTGGCGGTGCCACCGTGAATCTTCAGGTTCCACACCAGCGCTGCAGTCAATCTGCCATCCGTCGCCGGCATCGGCAGATAGTAAGTTGCCGTCTGGTTGCTGCTGTTCAACCCGCCAAAGTGGGGGTCATAGTCAAAGCCGCTGGCGAATGCCAGGCCATTACCTGCCGGTTTGTCCTGCAGGCTGTTTTGTTCGCCGCCGGAGATGATTCCGTAGCTGCCCGGCATATCGATCTGGCCGGCACCGAAGCGTACATCCAGGCCGTTGCTGGCCTGATTTGCCGCAACACTGCGGTAATCGGTGATGTCGCTGGTGGAGGTGTTGGTCGTCGTGCGCGACGCGCCGGCCATCAGGGCGGCCTTGATCACCTCGCTGCGCGCAGCGTTACGGATCACGGTGCCACCGCCACCGCCACCGCCACTGCGACTGGTCACTGTTTGAGTCACCGGGTCCGTCGACAACCCGGCATTGTTCTGGCCGACTTCGACCAGGAGCGCGGCGAGCGCGGCAACCTGCGGCGTGGAG
>CAZPNN010000332.1:0-2103 GCA_964587605.1 uncultured Chromatiaceae bacterium | reverse complement strand
GGCCGAGGTAGACGCGCATGGCGCGTAGGACCTTCAGCGTTTTCAGCCTGTCCTTCCTGGACGTGATGGCCTGCGGGCTTGGCGCGACAATCCTGATCCTGATGATCATCAGCGCCCAGATCCGTGTGAAGGCCGATCTCGCCAATGACGACCTGCGGGCCGAGGCCAGCCGGATCGAGGAGGAAGTACTGGATGCGCAGAAAAACCTGCTCCGGCTGCGCGACACGACGTCGGCGCGGGACACGCGCGCCAGCAGTGCGGCTGCCGAGATCGAGCGGCTGCAGAAGCTGATTGCCGAAATGCGCGTCGAGGCCGAGGCGCAGGACAACGACAGCCTGGCAAAGAAGGAGAGCGTGGAACAGCTGCGTGCGGACGTGGAGCGACTGAAGGAGGGCACCCGCCGGCTGGCTGAAGTGCAGCCACAACCGGGCAGCGGCGAGCGCGTCCGGAGTTTTGTCGGCGCCGGTAACCGCCAGTACCTGACCGGCATGCGCATGGGCGGCCAGCGTGTGCTCATTCTTGTCGACGCGTCCTCCAGCATGCTTGGCCGCACCTACGCGAATGTGGTGCGCTACCGGGCCATGGCCGATGAGCGCAAGGTGCGGGCGCCGAAGTGGCGGCAGACAATCGCTACCGTGGACTGGCTCACCACGCAGCTGAAGCCGGGGACGAAGTTCCAGATCTACACCTTCAATGAACAGGCGGGGAGCACTCTGGCCGGCTCGGATGGCACGTGGATTGAAGTGAAGGATGGCAGCAACTTCGATGCGGCACTGGCTGGCTTGCGCAAGGTGGTGCCCGGGAAGGGCACCAGCCTGATCCGGGCCTTTGCTGCTGCGAAGGCGCTCAAGCCCGTTCCCGACAACATTTTCCTGATCACTGACGGGTTGCCAACCCAGGGGGCTTCGGCGCCGGCCGTCGCGGAACCGGTTCGTGCCGACAAGCGGGCCAATTTCCTGCGCCAGTCCCTGGCTGAACTGCCAGGCCGCGTTCCCGTCAACGTGATCCTGCTGCCGATGGAGGGCGACCCGGAGGCGGCATTCCGCTTCTGGGAGCTGGCAATGCGCACGCGCGGTTCCTTTCTGGCGCCCTCGAGGGACTGGCCGTGAGACGGCGGCGGCGCAGGGAGGAATCCGACAGTCTGAGCATGTCCTTTCTGGACGCGATCTCCTGCGGCTTCGGCGCGATCATCCTGCTGCTCGTCATCACCCTGCTGTTCGAGCCCGCAGCGATCCAGGAAACCCGCGCCGACGTGCAGGCCCTGATTCAACGACTGCAGCAGGAGCTTGTTGAAATCCGCGGCGAGACCCTGACGCTTACCACTGCCATCGACGCGCCGCCCACCAGCGATGAGCAGACACTGTCTCGCCTCAAGTCCGATCTCACGAAAATACGCGGCAAGTACCAGGCCAGCGTGTTGCCGGAGCCCGAGACCGCGGAGATCGGCGAGCTGCGTGCCGCCCGCCAGGAACTGACCGAGGAAATGCGCCGGCTGCTGGCGGACTACCGGCCTCCACCGAAGGACACCACGGTAGGCGGCATTCCCGTCGACAGCGAGTACATCATCTTCGTCATCGACAACTCCGGCAGCATGCAGTCGGTGTGGCCGACCGTGAAGGCCAAGCTGAAGGAAACGCTTGAGGTGTATCCGCGCGTGAAAGGCATCCAGGTCCTGAGCAGCAGCGGAGACTACCTGCTTCGTGGCACGGCGCGCCGCTGGATCACCGACTCGCGCACCACCCGGGCGCAGATCCTGCGCACGATGGAGAACTGGCCCGGGGCGGTGTCGAACCCGACAGAAGGAATCGTGACCGCCATCAACACCTTCTACGAGCCCGGAAAACGCATCAGCGTGTTTGTGTTTGGCGACGACTTTCAGGGTCGGGTCATCGAACCGGTGATCCGGCAGATCGAGAGGATCAACAAGCCCGATGGACGTGGCAACCGGCTGGTCCGGATCCACGGTCTCGGCTTTCCAACCGGAGAGGCCAGCGCGAATCCGGCAGGCTTCGCTGCCTTCATGCGTGCCCTGTGCGATCGCAGCGGGGGCACCTTCGTGGCGTTGACCGAAGTCCAGCAGGGGCCACGAATCATCATTCGCGG
>CAZPNN010000331.1:0-4746 GCA_964587605.1 uncultured Chromatiaceae bacterium | reverse complement strand
CTGCGATCCCGCAGCAGATCCATGAGGCCGCTGACCATGACCCGCAGCATCTTGCCGGAACCCTGCAGCACTTCAGCGGCGGTGTGGCCGGCGATGGCGTCGGGGTGGATGCCGGCGGCTTCCAGAAACAGGGCCAGGGCGCGTTGTTCGGGCTCGCCAGGAGCCGCAGAGGGTGTTGCTGCCGGCGCCGGACCTGGCACCGCGCCGGCACGAGACGGGGCCGGTTTCCTCGCCGTGCTTGCCACCGGCACCGGGCGGGCGGTGGCGGCCTTGCTCTTGCCGGTTGCCGGCATGGCCGGAGCAAAATGACGCTGCAGAGACGAGTCGCGAGTCAGTTTGTCCTCGGCGACGAGCTGCAGTTCCACGGATTCGTCTTCGGGCACCAGCTGGGCGCGCACGACCGAGTCGCGCATGCCGTCATCGCTGCGCAGATCCTCGTCGCCGGCACTGATGTCCACCGCGATCCTGAACTCGCCTATCCAGAGCTGGTCGCCATCGAAGAGGCGCTGTGGATGCCCCTGGCCAACCGGCGTGTCGGCGCCGTTCACGTAGACGCCGTTCCGGCTGGTGTCAACCAGGTAGTAGGCGCCACCCTGATAATCGATCATGGCGTGGCGGCTGGAAACATATCGGCGATCGTCGGGCAGCACCCAGTCGTTGTCCGGGCTACGGCCAATGGTGCCGCCCACGGCCGGGAATTCGCGCACGCGCTGATTGCGCGGCAGCTCCTTGCTGTCACTGGTAACGCGAAGGCGAAGTGGCATGGAGATCCCTTACCCAACGGGAATGATGGCTGATCGCCCCGACCCGAAACACGCGTCGGGTCACACTTCGGCACGGCCCGGATTTCACTGGGTTATACTGCGCGCTCCCGAATCCGATGTGCGCATGTCCGCCAGACACCTCTTCAAAGTCTCGTTCGTCAATCAGGGCAAGATCTATGAGATCTACGCCCGGAGTGTGACACAGGGCACGTTATTCGGCTTCATCGAGGTCGAGCGGTTCGTGTTCGGCGAACGCAGCAGCGTGGTGGTGGATCCGGCCGAAGAGCGGATCAAGACGGAGTTCGCCGGTGTGCGGCGTACCTACCTGCCCATGCACTCGATCCTGCGAATCGACGAAGTCGAGAAGCAGGGGGTCAGCAAGATAACGCCGGTCGAGGCTGGCAACGTCATGCAGTTTCCGGGAACTATCTACACGCCGGGCGGTTCCGGCGATATGGGCAAGTGACGGCGCCGCTCGTCTCACCGCTGGTCTGGCCCGGCGGCGCCGCGCTTTCCGAGTTCCGACTGGCAAAACTGCTAGGCGATATCCGGGCGCGTTTGCCCGCCGTAACGGATATAGCGGCCAGCTTCGTCTACCTCGTGGAACTTTCCGGGACTCTCACGCCGCAAGCCGAGCAGACCCTGCGAAACTTGCTGGAGGACGGGGCTGTACTGGCTGACGAACTGCCGGATGCCCGGGTCCTCGTCGTGCCCCGGACCGGAACGATTTCACCCTGGTCGAGCAAAGCCACCGATATCGCCCGCAGCTGCGGTCTTGGCGGTGTCCGCCGCGTCGAGCGGGGCGTGCGTTTCAGTTTTGCCGCCGGCCGAACGTTGACCGGTGCAGAACAGACCAGCCTCGCGCCGCTGCTCCATGACCGGATGACCCAGAGCGTCATCGGGGGCGCGGTGGCAGAGCAGGTGCTAGCCGCCACAACCTTCGCCGTTGAACCGCCGCGGTCCCTGCGCCGGGTGCCGCTGCTGCAGGAGGGCGTCGCGGCTCTGGAGCGGGCCAATGCCGAGCTTGGCCTTGCGCTGTCAGCGGACGAGATCCGTTATCTCGCCGAAAAATTCGGCGCGGAGCAGCGCGACCCGACCGACGCCGAGCTGATGATGTTCGCGCAGGCGAATTCCGAGCACTGCCGGCACAAGATCTTCAACGCACGCTGGACGATCGACGGCAAGGACCAGCCGCAGAGCCTGTTCGACATGATCCGCTCGACCCACGCCGCGAATCCGCGCGGTGTACTCAGTGCGTACCGGGACAACGCGGCCGTGATCGAGGGCGCGGTGGTGAGCCACCTGCACGTCGACCCGGCGACCGGTGCGTACACAGCGACCGTGGCGCCGCTGCACACCCTGATGAAGGTCGAGACCCACAACCACCCGACCGCAATCTCGCCATTCCCCGGCGCCGCCACCGGCTCGGGCGGGGAGTTGCGCGACGAGGGCGCGACCGGCCGCGGCGGCCGGCCCAAGGCCGGGCTCACCGGCTTCACCGTCTCCAACCTGGCGCTGCCGGGGTGGGAGCAGCCCTGGGAGCTGCCGGCAGCCGCCATTGGCAGGCCGGAACGCATCGCCAGCGCGCTTAAGATCATGCTCGAGGGACCAATCGGCGCGGCGTCCTTCAATAACGAGTTCGGGCGCCCGAACATTGCCGGGTACTTTCGCAGCTTCGAACAGGCGGATCCGCGCGACACCAGCGTGGCCCGCGGCTATCACAAGCCCATCATGCTGGCGGGCGGCCTTGGCAATATCTCGGCGCCGGATGTGGAAAAGGCCGATCCGCCGGTTGGCTCACTGCTGATCGTGCTCGGTGGCCCGGCCATGCTGATCGGCCTCGGCGGCGGGGCGGCTTCGTCCGTTGGCAGCGGCGCGAGTTCGGCCGACCTTGATTTCGCCTCCGTCCAGCGGGGCAATCCCGAGATCGAACGGCGCGCGCAGCAGGTCATCGAGGCCTGCCGGGCGCTGGCGGCCACCGCCGGCCGGCCGAACCCGATCCTGATGCTGCACGACGTTGGCGCCGGCGGACTTTCCAACGCCGTGCCTGAACTGGTGGATCACGGCCGCCGCGGCGGTCGTTTCGAATTGCGGGATATTCCCAGCGCGGACTCGGGCATGTCGCCGCTGGAGATCTGGTGCAACGAAGCCCAGGAACGTTACGTGCTGGCGATCGCGCCAGCGGACCTGGCCTGGTTTGAGGCGGTGTGCGCCCGGGAGCGCTGCCCCTGTGCCGTGCTCGGGGCGCTGGACGACACGCGCCGGCTGGTCGTGACCGACCGGCTCTCGGGCGAGATGCCGGTGGACATGCCGCTCGAGACACTCCTCGGCAAAGCGCCGCAGATGGTGCGCAATGTCAGGCGGAAGCCGCTGGTGCGCAAACCGCTGGATCTGGCCGGCATCGATATTGCCGAGGCCTGCCTGCGGGTGCTGCGGCTGCCCGCGGTGGCCGACAAGTCCTTTCTTATACATATCGGCGACCGGACCGTTGGTGGCCTGGTGGCACGCGATCAGCTCGTCGGCCCGTGGCAGGTGCCGGTCAGCGATGTCGGCGTGACGGCTCTCGGTTTCGAGACCTTCGTCGGCGAAGCGATGGCGATTGGGGAGCGATCGCCGGTGGCACTGCTGGATGCGCCGGCCTCCGGCCGTCTCGCCGTCGGTGAAGCGCTGACGAATATCGCGGCCGCATCAGTGGTGGATATTGCCGACGTCCGGCTCTCGGCCAACTGGATGGCCGCTGCCGGGGCGCCCGGCGAGGACGAACGACTCTATGACACGGTGTCGGCGGTCAGCGCGCTCTGCCGCGAACTGACCATTGCCATTCCCGTCGGCAAGGACTCGCTGTCGATGCAGACCCGCTGGCAGTCCCGCGGAACAGTGCGCGCTGTCGTGGCTCCGGTATCGCTGGTCGTCACGGCCTTTGCGCCGGTCGACGACGTGCGCCGGACGCTGACACCCGAACTCCGGCGCGAGGCCTGCACCGGGCTCTGGCTGATCGACCTTGGCGGCGGTCGCAACCGGCTGGGTGGCTCGTGTCTGGCTCAGGCATTCATCCGCACCGGTGGGCTGCCGGCCGATTTGGAAGCGGCGGGCACCCTGGCCGCGTTCTTCGCCGCCATCCAGGAATTGCGGACGGCGGGACTGCTTCTCGCTTATCACGACCGCAGCGACGGCGGCCTGTTCGTCACCGTGTGCGAGATGGCCTTCGCCGGCCGCGCCGGTCTGGCTGTGCAGTTGGTGGCCGGCACACGGGAGGAGCAGCTTAGAGCACTCTTTGCCGAGGAGCTGGGCGCCGTCGTCCAGGTGCGCGACGCGGATGCCGACCGCCTGAACAGTGTGTTGTCCCGCCACGGACTCGGCGCGCTGGTCCACCGTGTGGCAGACGTCACCCGCGCGGACGAGATTTCGATTTCTGCCGCCGGCACAACCCTGTACACCAGTTCCCGCACGGAGCTGCTGCGCACCTGGTCAGAATTGTCCTATCGGATGCAGGCGCTGCGCGACAACCCCGACGCGGCGGCCGAGGCGTGGCGCACCCAGCTGGATCCGGACGATCCGGGGCTCTCGCCGGTACTGAGCTTCGATCCCGCCGAGGACCCTGCCGTACACCTCGCAACTAGGCGCCGGCCGCGCGTGGCTATCCTGCGCGAGCAGGGCGTCAACAGCCAGGTGGAAATGGCCGCAGCCTTTGGCCGGGCCGGTTTCGACGCCGTGGACGTGCACATGACGGACGTCTTGTCAGGAAGGCGCTCGCTGCGCGAGTTTGCCGGGCTCGCGGCCTGCGGTGGCTTTTCCTACGGCGACGTGCTCGGCGCCGGCGGCGGCTGGGCCCGGTCGATCCTGTACAACTCACGGGCCCGCGACGAATTTTCAGCGTTCTTTTCCCGCGCCGAGACCTTCACTCTGGGCGTCTGCAACGGTTGCCAGATGCTGTCGGTGCTGACTGAACTGATTCCCGGCGCCGCGCACTGGCCGCTCTTTC
>CAZPNN010000330.1:0-2128 GCA_964587605.1 uncultured Chromatiaceae bacterium | reverse complement strand
CGATACCCATCTGCCCGCCCACCGTCGGGAAGCCCTGCGGCCCCTTTGGCGCCGACGGGTCCAGCACGACGGACTGGCCCGAGCGGTTGATGATGATGTCGCTGTAGGGCTGCACCCGCGTCTGGATGGCCCACTCGATGGACGAGATGTCGTAGGGATTCACGTCAGGGCCAACGACCACGGCGATTTTCGCCGTGCGCGGCCAGCGGCCCGCCGCGCCCCACAGGGCGTGCAGCACGTACTTGCCGAATTCCGGATGCGGCTTGCTGGCGCCGTCCACGTTGAGCTGGACCACGTAAGTCATGTTCGGCGTGACGACGCAGTCCTTCACCTCCGGAATCTTCCGCTGCAGGTCGGACAACATCTCGCCCTCGATCGGAATCAGCGCCAGGTAGTTGTGATCAAAGGGCGGCATCATCTCGATCGTGGCGTACCAGAGTGGATTCTTCCGGTGCGTGATCGTCGTGACATCGAACAGCGGGAAGACCTGGTGCTTGTCGTAGTAGCCGACGGAATTAGAATGCCAGCCGATGATCTGCTGGGGAACGTCCGGCTGGAACACGCCCTCGATCACGTACTCGGCCGTGGCCGGCACCTCCAGATCCACCGTTTCGCACTTCACGAGCTCGACGGGCGAGCCGCGCAGACCGCCCGCGTAATCGTATTCGTCCAGGCCATAGGGAATGCCGGTCGCCGCGGCCATGTGAATCGCCGGATCACACTGGCAGGCAATGGCAATCTCGAGCGGCTTGCCCATGCGTTGCGCCTTCGCGAGGTGCAAACCGACGTGATTCATCGGCGGGTTCCAGAATGCGAAGATCGACAGCTGCTTCTTCTGCTCCTTCTCCGTGTAGGTGCCGCCCTGCGGGTGCTTGCAGTTCCACAGGCTCGTGAGGCGGTACCAGCCCACGTTGCGCACGCCGGTCTCCGGATCCTTGGTCACGACGACGCCACCGCAGATATAAGACGCACCCTCCTTGCCCAGCCAGACGTGCGGAATCTGCTTGTCGATGGAGATTTTGTCCTGCGGAATCACCACGTCCTTGCAGGGCGCCCTGGCGCGATCGACCATCGTCGGCTTGATCCAGGTGCTGCGGTCGGCCAGGATCGCCGTGTGCTTCACCTTGGCCTCGATCGGGTCCCGGGTCTCGATCGTGAGACCGGTGCGTTCGCGAGTACCGAAGGGATTGAAGATCACCGGCACATCGGGGGTGTTGTACCCCTCCAGGTTTTCCAGTAACAGACCGGGCCCGTTGGTCTCGGCGAGCAGGCGCATGAGCGTCTGCAGTTCATTGCTGCCCTGGGCCGCGTTGATCGGCACCTTGACGCGCTTCAGCTGGCCCATTTCGTCGAGTTTCGCGAGAAACTCGCGCATATCCTTGAACGGCATCGCCTCGTGCTCCCGTGGTCTTGTGGCTGGATTCGGTGGACGGAAACCTTAGCATGACGGCCAGTGACGGGAAGCCCTGCCCGCGAGAATCGAGTCCGCGAGTCTCGAGCGGGCAGGGCTTCCCGTCACTGGCCGCGAACTACAGCGTACGCTGCTCCCGCTTTCCGGTAGTCTAACGGCCCTCAAACAAGCTCCCGAATGCAGGAACGCCCCATGGCCAAGTCTGACCGCAAAGTTGCCATCATCACCGGCTCCGCCACCGGCGTTGGCGCCGCCGCCGCCATCCTCCTCGCCGAGCACGGCTGCAACGTCGTGATCAATTACACCCGCAGCAAGAAGGAGGCTGAAGACACGGCAGCCACCTGCCGGGAGAAGGGCGTGGAGACGATCGTGTTTCAGGCCGACGTGTCCGACGACGATGCGTGCCAGGCGATGGTCAGGGCGGCCGCCGACAAGTGGGGCCGCATCGACTACCTGATCAACAATGCCGCGCGCACCAAGTTCAATCCCTACAAGAAGCTGGACGGCGTGAGCAAGCAGGACTTCCTCGACATCTACGCGGTGAACGTCGTTGGCGCCTACCAGATGATCCGGGCAGTGACGCCGTACATGAAAAAGCAGGGCCACGGCTCCGTGGTAAATGACTCCTCGATTGGCGGTGTTACCGGCATCGCCTCCTCAATCCCCTACGCCGCCTCCAAGGCCGCCCTCAACCTGATGACGAAATCACTGGCCCAC
>CAZPNN010000329.1:0-4775 GCA_964587605.1 uncultured Chromatiaceae bacterium | reverse complement strand
CACGCATGGGACATCGCAACCGCTTCACCCATTACCCGCACTGATGTTGACCGCGCCTCGAAGGAGGCCGTGGCGGCACTTGACGAGAGCTTTTTCCGGGTGAGATTTGATCGCCTTACGCCATTGGAAAAGAAGTATCTCCGAGCAATGGCAGAGTTGGGACCTGGCCCACATCGTTCAGGAGACATTGCGGACCAGCTTGGTCGACAGGTGACGTCCCTCGGCCCAACCCGAGGCCAATTAATCGCAAAGGGCATGATCTGGAGCCCGAATCATGGCGACACTGCCTTCACGGTGCCGCTGTTTGACGAGTTCATGCGTCGTATCATCCCCGGCCAAGACTGGAAGAACTGAGAAGCCGGGCGTCATCGTAAATTTCTGACGCGCTGCTACTCACATGGACTTCCGCATCGCCGACACCAGTCGCACGGTGACAGACGCCGCAGGACGTTTATCTATTTGTGTCAGTTGGTTAGCGGGGTAGGCCGGCCCGCCACGAACGCCGCTGGAGATTATTCGACGTTCTGGACCTGCTCACGAATCTGCTCGACGAGCACCTTGATGTCGACGGCGTGACGGGTGGTCTCCGCATCGGCGGACTTGGAGCCCAGTGTGTTTGCCTCCCGGTTCAGCTCCTGCACCAGGAAATCCAGGCGCCGGCCGACGGGTGCGTCCGACTGCAGGGTGTCGCGGAACTCGGCGAGGTGCGCTCTCAAGCGGTCCAGTTCCTCACTGACATCCAGCTTCTGCGCGAGCAGCACGACTTCCTGCTCAAGCCGATCCGGATCGGCGAGCACGCCAAGCGCCGCCACGCGCTCCGCCATGCGTTCGCGAATCCGGGCCAGCACGACGGGTAGCCGTGTGATCACGTCCGCCACGTGGGTCTCTATTTCAGCAAGCCGGCGCTCCAGCATCTCGTGGATGCGCATGCCCTCGCGGCTTCGGGCGCCGTTCAGGTCCGCGATCACGGCCTCGAAGGCCTGCATCACGACGGGATAGAGTGCAGCTGGATCCTGCTCTTCCTGTTCAAGAACCCCGGGCCACCGCAGTACGTCGAGTGGGCTCACCGGCGCCGGATTGCCGAGCTCGTTGGCCACTGCCTCGAAATGGCCCGCCAGCTGCCGGACCAGCGCGCTGTTCAGCCGGCCGGCCGGCGCCCGGTTTTCGCCCGCGCGCAGGGACAGGGAACCTTCAACGCGACCGCGCCCCAGCTGGGTGGTGGCGAACTGGCGCAGGCCGCTTTCCAGCTCGCGAGCGAAGTCGGGCAGCTTGAGCTGCACTTCCAGGTAGCGGTGATTAATGGACCGCACTTCCCACAGCAGCTGGCCCTGGGGCGTAGCGGTCTCGGCCCGCGCGAAGCCGGTCATGCTCCGGATCACGCGACGCCCCGCACGGTTTTGGGAAAAATGCTGTGCATCGGCTTTGAGTGGCGCTTAAACTGCTCACGGACTGTTCTGGCGGCAGCCGGCATTGTAGTTCTCCATTCCGCGATTGCCACACACCATCTTCCCGAAATCAGCGATTCAGTTGGAGTGCCCTTGCGCGTCGAATACGCAGATCTGAGCCTGATCGGTAATCGTGACGAAAATCAGGATCGTGTCCAGGTTCTGGCAGGGGAACGGGCGGTTCTGCTCCTCGCCATCGATGGCATGGGGGGGCACGCCGATGGCGCCAAGGCAGCCCAGCTGGCTACAGAAACCATTCGCGATGCGTTCGGCCGCATCGCTCAGCCGGTATTCGACCCGATCGGCTTTCTGCACCTTGCCGTTGGCCGTGCCCACCTGAATCTTGTCGCGTTTGGCGCTCGCCTTTCCCTGGAAGCGCGCCCGCGGGCCACCTGTGCCCTGTGCCTTGTGCAGGACGATGCAGCTTTCTTCGCGCATGTGGGCGACAGCCGCATCTATCATCTGCGTAACGGCGCAGTCCGGGAGCGCACCCGCGACCATAGCCACGTCGAACTGCTCCTGCAGGAGGGTGTGATCACGGAAGAGGAGATTGCGGCGCATCCCATGCGCAATTACGTCGAGTGCTGCCTGGGTGGCGATACGTGGTTGCCCGGCATGACGATCACGCGCCAGAAGCGCCTGGAGCCCAACGACGTGCTGATGGTCTGCACCGACGGCTTGTGGTCGGGGCTCGGCGACGACCGGATCGGCAGACTCGCCGGGGACAGTGAAGCACTGTCGAGCGGGCTGCGACGCCTTGGCGAGCAGGCCGTGCGGGCGTGCGCACCCTATAGCGACAACACCTCGGCCGCCGCGTTACGCTACCTCGGCAAGGAACCCGAGGTCAGCGCCGGTACTCGCACGGGCAAGACGGCAGGCAAGGCCAAATCAAAGGCAGTGGCAGAATGAACGCTCCCGCCGTCATCGCGAGGCCGAGCGGTCGGGGACCGACGGACCTGCGCATGGTCAGTTTCGAAACCGCCTTCACGCGGCACGCCGAGGGCTCGGTGCTGGCGAGTTTTGGCGACACTCGCGTGCTGTGCACCGCCAGCGTGGAAAACGGCGTGCCGTCGTTCATGCGCAATTCGGGTCGCGGCTGGATCACGGCCGAATACGGCATGCTGCCGCGAGCCACGCATACCCGGACCCGGCGTGAATCAGCCCAGGGCAAGCAGAGCGGCCGCACGCTCGAGATCCAGCGGCTGATCGGGCGTTCCCTGCGCGCGTCGGCCAACATGGAGGCGCTCGGCGAGCGCACCATCACGCTCGATTGCGACGTGCTTCAGGCTGATGGCGGCACGCGGACTGCTGCGATTTCCGGCAGCTACGTGGCGCTCGTGCTGGCGGTGCAGGCGCTGGTGGCAAATCGCGCGATAGCATCGAGCCCCCTGCACGGCCAGGTAGCCGCCGTCTCGGTGGGCATCTACCGGGGTCATCCCGTCCTGGATCTGGATTACGCAGAAGATTCGTCCGCCGAGACAGACATGAACGTAGTCATGAACGAGGCCGGCCAGTTCATCGAGGTGCAGGGCACGGCAGAGGGTCATGCCTTCCGGCGCGAGGAACTCGACAGCCTGCTTGATCTCGCCGGCGCTGGCATTCGCGGCATCATGGAGGCGCAGAACGAGGCTATCGCCGCTTTCGGGCGCCGTCGCAACGGTTGAGCCGGGTGATGGCTGACCTGGTTCTGGCCAGCGGCAACCCGGGCAAAGTTCGCGAATTTCAGGCACTACTAGGCTCGACGTGGCGCGTATTGCCGCAGTCAGATTTCGGTGTCTTGCCAGTCGAAGAGACCGGTTCCACCTTTCTCGCCAATGCACTTCTGAAGGCGCGAAACGCCGCCCGGCTGACCGGTTTGCCCGCGCTAGCGGATGATTCAGGGCTTGAGGTTGACGCCCTCAACGGCGCCCCCGGCGTCCGCTCTGCACGCTTTGCGGGGCCGGAAGCCGACGATGCGGCCAACAATGCCACGCTGCTGGCTGCACTGTCGGGAGTCCCGGAGGTACGGCGCACCGCCCGTTATCGTTGCGTCCTGGTCTGGACGGACGGGCCAGACGACCGCGCCCCGCTGATCGCCGAAGGCGTGTGGGAAGGCCGAATTCTGGCCGAGCCGAGAGGCCGTGGCGGCTTTGGCTACGACCCGCTGTTTCTGGATCCCGAGTCCGGGATGGCCGCTGCCGAGCTCGGGGCGGACGTCAAGAACGCCAGGAGTCACCGCGGGCGGGCGCTCGCGCAATTGCAGAAACTGCTCCCGTCCCCACGGCCCTCCAGCGGCTGAAAGGGGGGCTTTTCTGCGGGCGGCCTAAGGAGGGTTATTCACAACGGCAGCCTGGCTACCAACTATCATATAGATAGGGGACAGGTATTAAGTTGAATAGCTACATATCCATTTCAACTCATTGATTTTAATAGCCAGCGTGATTTGGCTAAATCTTCAGCAGTGGCCCGCTGCGCCCCAGCCGCCGCAAAATAAAGCACGCTTGTGGCCCCCTTTCCACAGAGTTATCCACAGCTTCTGTGGATAACCAGCCCGGCATCCTGCCGCTTGCGGCCCGGTGGGCTTCTGGCTATCCTCTCGCGCCCCGAGGCCTGTACCTCAACCGCCAACTTCTGCTCAAAGGCACGTTTGCCCGAGATGCCTGCCCATGGTGATTTCATGAAAGCCGATATCCATCCCAACTACGTCGAACTAAAAGTCACCTGTAGCTGTGGCAATGAATTCGTGACCCGTTCCACGCTAGGAAAAGATCTCAGTATCGAAGTGTGTTCATCGTGTCATCCGTTCTACACGGGTAAGCAGAAGATGTTGGACACCGCCGGCCGCGTCGACAAATTCCGTCGCAAGTACAGCCGCCCCAGCTGACATTCCCCCGGTTGACGTTGATCACGCTGACTTCGCAGATCAGCGATCTTCACCGACTCCTGCTTCGAAGCGTGACCCGGGACGGGTGCGCGGCATCGGCGCCTTCCCTATAATCGGGAATTCAGCTGGCCCGCACGCACCCGGACACCATCATGACTGACGCCAAGAAGGAAGGACGAAGCTACACCGTCAGGGACAATTCTTCGGGCAAGGAGTTCCAACTCAGTTTCCGCGCCGGGACAACGGGCCCGGACGTGGTCGACATCCGCAACCTGTTCACCGCCCAGGGGCTCTTCACCTACGATCCCGGCTACGGATCCACGGCGGCCTGCGAAAGCAAGATCACCTACATCGACGGTGATGCCGGCATCCTGATGTACCGCGGTTACCCCGTGGAGCAGCTGGCCGCCCATAGCACGTTCATCGAGGTGGCGTGGCTGCTTCTATACGGCAACCTGCCTGCCCAG
>CAZPNN010000328.1:0-11971 GCA_964587605.1 uncultured Chromatiaceae bacterium | reverse complement strand
CTGATGCCCTTAAGGCCACTGCCGGAGATGCCTTTGAGGCCGGAGCCGCTGATGCCTTTGAGGCCGGAGCCGCTGATGCCTTTGAGGCCGGAGCCGCTGATGCCCTTCAGGCCGCTGCCGGAGATGCCCTTGAGGCCGGAGCCGCTGATGCCCTTCAGGCCACTGCCGCTGATGCCCTTCAGGCCACTGCCGCTGATGCCCTTCAGGCCACTGCCGCTAATTCCTGCCAGCTTTGCTCCTTGGCTGCGGATTCCCTCGTTTTCGAGACTGGAGTATTCGGACACGATCGCGCTGCCGGCGTCGGCCTGGTAGGCGAGGAGTTCAATCACATTGCCGGTTATTGGCAATTCACCCGAGGTAGTGCCATTCAGATTCAAGGCCATATTGCCAATGTAGGCAATACCTTGAATTTCATCCACCACGTCAAGTGAGCCACGCACGTAGAGGGGTACTGTGCCGGGCTGTGCGTCGTTGTCGAGCCGCACTATGTGCGTCACGAGGTTCTCACCGCCACCGAAGGTATCCCCGGCAACAGCAATGTAGCTGCCCTCGTGGAGGTACCAAATCAGGTTCTCGGCGGTTAGGTTCGCCTCAATATCTCGGGGCGCATCAATAATCAGGGTTTCGTCGGTCAATGTCGTGGGCTGACCAGAAACGGTGAGTACTCCGGATTCGGCGTCCCAGCTTTCAACATGACCGATCACTAGCAACGTAGGTGCCGAGTCGACTGCTTCTCCTGCTGGCATAGCCAAGCCAGGAGTTGCCCAAGTCGACAAGCCGCTGACCGAATCATCGAGAACTAAAGTGCCGTCCGAAGTTTGGCCTACGATTCGGATACCAGCAATTTCTGTGGAACCCGCACTCGCTAGAAACGAGGTTGCCGAAAGGGCGAGCGCCATGGCGATTACGTTGATGTTTTTCATATCACTTTTCCCACGTACATTTGATCTGATAGTTGTAGAAGCTAGTCGTCCGAATTTTCGACGTAGTGGTATATCCCTAAGCCCGTCTGAACTGCCCGATCACCACGACCCGTATCGGGCTTGTCGCGCAGAGTCATCCAGTTATCGATTTCTTCCAGTAGTTGTTGGCCTCTCTGGCGGATAAATCCCTCCAGTGCGGGGAGATCCTCTTCCTTGAGCCCAAAATCAGCCGTTACAGTTCTTTCAAAGAGCCTCAGGTTTGGGTCAGACTGTTGACGGTTAAAATCAACTGTTTCCACCAGTCTCTGCACGAAATACCCGATACGCTCAACGCTGTCGGGTACATCCACGGCAGGTAGGTACGTTCTCGTTAGAACTCGCAACCATCCATCGTCTGTCTGCCTTACCGCTCCAATTGCTACCAACTGATTCAGAAGTGGCCCAGCCTTAGCGCCGGGGCAGTAATCGCGAACTAAGGTCTTAAAATCCATTCGGCCGGGTTCTTGAAGTTGGAGTTCGAGTGGCAGGCCGTAAGGGCCAACTACTCGGTCGTCGCTATGCCAAGCCGTCAGTAACGACGTGATCCACGCCAAGTTCGTATTAACGGGCGGGGTACTTTGGGCGTCGATAACTTCTTGTGTTTCCCTCTGCGAGAGTCCTATCTGTATAGCGATTTGGGCCGCTGTTACGGCGGTCCCGCGCTTTCTGAGTCTTGTCGCTGCTGTGGTCACAAACACCCGCTTGGCCGTTTCTGCGAACTCGGAGTAAGAGACGCCGTTGCGTAACAGGATCTGGACTAGAGGCCTCAGAAGCCGTGCATACGCCGCCAGCAGCGCTGCTTTTAGGTCGGCTTCCATGTTCCTTCTAATTCGTTATGTGAAAGAGATTAGGGGCAAAGTTATGTCGAGTCAAGTGAAGTCAATGGCTTGAAGTCGCTACTTTAAGGGGATTGAAGCCTTCCGGTACCGATATTTTGTAAAGTATACCGGCAGGCGCTATGCCTACCCAAGGGGGCAGGGGAGGTCAGGTCTCGGGCGAGATCCTGACGGCGTGAATGTCCGTGATCATCAGGTCCCCGAGCGCGTCATACACCAGGCGGTGTTGCGCGAGACGGCTCAGACCGTGGAAGCGGGGGGAGCCGATTCGAACGTGAAAGTGGCCCCGTCCATCCCGCGCACCAGCGTGGCCGGCATGCAGGTGGCTCTCGTCGGTCACTTCCAGCAGCTGGGGTTCAAGTACGGTTGTCAGGCGTTCGCGGATCGCCACGATCCGCTCGCCTGGCGCGCGGTTTGTCACGGCATGACCTGCACGAATGGTTTCACGCCGACATCAACCCAGGCGCCACCGGCGACGTAGGGGTCAGCGCGAGCCCAACTCTCGGCGTCCGCAAGGCTGTCAAACTCAGCGACGATCAAGCTGCCGCTGTAACCAGCATCACCGGGATCGTTGGTGTCGAGGTGCGGGTGTGGTCCTGCGAGCACCAGTCGCCCTTCGTCAAGCAGCTGCCGCACGCGTGCCAGATGGGCGGTTCGTGCTGCAACCCTTCTGGGCAGACTATCGGGGCCGTCCGTACCAGTGATTGCGTACAGCATCTAGTTTTCCTTTGGTGTCCGATTGCCGAGCCAGATGCCCTGAATCAGGGCGAAAACCAGCGTCATGCCGGTAAGGCCAAACAATTTGAAGTTCACCCACACCGGTTCAGGAAAGCGGTAGGCCACAAATATGTTGGCCGCACCGGCAATCAGGAAGAAGGCCACCCACATCAGGTTCAGTGCTCGCCAATCTGCCTGGGCGAGCCGAAATTCATCCTTGGCGACTGACTCAAGGATGCGCTGCGCAATCGGGCGGTCACCAATATAACGGCTGCCAAGAAATACGGCAGCGAATACCCAGTTGAGTACGGTCGGCTTCCACTTGAAGATCAAGGGATTATTAAGCAGCAGGCTGATTCCGCCGAGCACCACGACCAGTGCAGCTGAGGCAAGGAGCATAGTGCTCACGGCGCGCTTTACGATCCACGTGATCAATACCTGCAGGGAGATTGCCGTCATGATCACGGCTATTGCGGTGGGCATGTCGCGCGTTAGCCAATACGCCACGGCGAAGGCGACCAGGGGCAGGAAATCAATCAAAGCTTGCATGTTTGGGTCGGCTGTTCGGGCTCAGATGCCCATGATACGCAAGGTGCCCCCATCCGGGGCGTGGGGGCGAGCCGTTAGAATGCGCGTATGACTCAGTCCTTCAACGTGCATCCGGCCAATCCGCAGCGCCGCCTCATTCAGCAGACCGTGGAGATACTTCGGCGCGACGGTCTGATTGTGTATCCCACGGACTCGTGTTACGCCTTTGGCTGGCAGCTTGGTGACCGCGACGCGGCGGGGCGCCTTCAGAAAATTCGCCAGACCGGCAAGGATCACAATTACACGCTCGTTTGCCGGGATCTGTCGGAAATAGCGATTTACGCTCGCGTTGAGAACTGGTGTTATCGCCTGCTCCGCGCCCACACACCGGGCCCCTATACCTTCATCCTCAAGGCGACGCGGGAAGTCCCGCGTCGCCTCCAGAATCCGAAACGACAGACAATAGGCATCCGTATTCCCGATCACCCGGTGCCACTCGCGTTGCTTGAAGTTTTGGGTGAACCGCTAATGAGTTCAACCTTGTTATTGCCCGGTCATGATGTGCCGTTATCGGATCCCGAAGTGATTGCCCGGGAACTCGCCGGCCGCGTCGATTTACTGATCGACAGTGGTGGCTGTGGCATTGAACCGACGACGGTGGTGGATGTTACGGGTGACTTTCCCGTCATAGTCCGGCGGGGGCTGGGGGATAGCACGGCATTCGAATAGGGGTTGGCCGGGTCGTGCACCCGTATACTTACCCCTATGTCTGACCTGGAATTTGCCGACTCGATTCAACTGCTGTCAGCAGCGGTAATCCCCGTGCTGTTCGGTATTGCCCTCCATGAAGCGGCGCACGGCTGGGCGGCGCGGCAGTTTGGTGATCGCACGGCGGAGCTGCTGGGCCGGATTACCGCGAACCCGATCAAGCACATTGATCCCGTGGGTACGATTGCTGTGCCTCTGGTGCTGGCATTTCTCAGCCTGCCGCCATTTGGTTGGGCAAAGCCGGTCCCGGTGAACGCGCGGAATCTCCGCAACCCGAAGCGCGACATGCTGCTGGTTGCAGCGGCCGGACCGGCCAGCAACTTTCTCATGGCCTTGTTCTGGGCGCTTGTCCTGGCACTGGCACTGCGCCTACCTGTCTCGTTGCCCGGCGTTCGCCAGTTCCTTCTGTCGATGGCCCAGATTGGTATTACTTTCAATGTATTAATAGCTATATTTAATTTGATACCCATTCCACCGCTCGACGGTGGGCGGGTATTGCGCGGCATGGTGCCGGAAGTGCTCGGCCGGAAGCTCGATGCTGTCGAACCCTATGGCCTTATACTGGTTATGGGTTTGTTGGCGCTGGGAGTTCTCGGCCGGTTGGTGTGGCCGTTGGTGCAGGTGGTGTCGGCAGTGTTTTTATCGTTCGCCGGCGCCTGAGCCATGCTTATCCCGTATCTCAATGACTGATGCAGAACTCAAATCCCCGGCGCCGCGCCTTACGGTGGTGCACGATGCCGATGCGCCTCGTCGGCCCGTACTCTCGGCGGAAGCGGCTGGTGGCAATCCTGCGCAGGCTGAAATGCCCTTTGCGATCGTCGAGGGTGAGCCGGTAACCCAGCTGCCGCAGGATCTGTACATCCCGCCGTTCGCACTGGAAGTATTTCTGGAGGCCTTCGAGGGTCCCCTGGATCTTCTGCTCTACCTCATCCGGCGTCAGAACCTCGACGTTCTGAACATTCCTATTGCCGAGATCACCACGCAATACGTCCAGTACATCGAGTTGATGAAGGAGCTCCAGCTGGAACTGGCTGGGGAATACCTGCTGATGGCCGCCATGCTGGCGGAAATCAAGTCCCGCATGCTCCTCCCTCGCCTTGGTATTGCGGAGGATGAGGAGGCGGATCCCCGGGCAGAACTTGTTCGGCGGCTGCAGGAGTACGAGCGGTACAAGCAGGCGGCGACTGATCTCGATGACGTGCCGCGCCTCGAGAGGGACTTTCATCAGGCTAGTGCGGAGGTGGCGGAGAAGACCGTCGTTACCCGGCCGCCAGACCTGACCTTAAAGGAGCTCTTGCTTGCCTTTCGTGATGTGCTTACGCGGGCCGAGATGCTGGCCCATCACCACATACGGCGCGAGCCGCTGTCGGTCCGGCAACGCATGTCCGAGGTCCTGCTGAAGGTGCAGACCGGAACATTCGCCAACTTTCACGATCTCTTCGATCCAGCCGAGGGCCGCATGGGCGTCACGGTGACGTTTCTGGCCCTGCTTGAGCTTCTCAAGGAATGCCTGATCGAACTGGTGCAAACCGAGCCCTACGCACCGATCCATGTCCGCGCTGCCACGACCAGACCAGTCGTCGACAGTGACATGTACGATCTTCTGGCGGAGGGCGCCACACTCCCGGTCTGAATACAGGTTTCCGGAACTCGCAAATATGGACAACGAACAGATCAAGTACATCGTCGAGGCCGCGTTGCTGGCGGCCGGTCGTCCGCTGGATCTCAACGAATTGCTGGCACTGTTCGGTGACGAACACCCGCCGGGCAAGGACGACTTGCGAACCGCGATCAGCAGCCTGCAGGAGGACTACGCCAATCGTGGCATTGCCGTTCAGGAAGTGGCCAGTGGTTTTCGCGTGCAGGTCCGTTCCAGCATGACGGGCTGGCTTGCCGGCCTCTGGGCGGAGCGGGCACCGCGGTACTCGCGTGCCCTTCTGGAGACTCTGGCCATCATTGCGTACCGGCAGCCCGTTACACGGGGCGACGTCGAGAGTATTCGGGGTGTTGGCGTGACCACCAACATCATGCGCACGCTTCTCGAACGGACCTGGATTCGCGTCGTCGGATTCCGGGATGTACCTGGCAAGCCGGCAATCTATGGCACCACCAGGGAGTTCCTCGATTACTTCGGCTTGAAGAAACTCGATGACCTGCCGCCGCTGGCCGATCTCAAGGACCTGGAAAGCTTTGCGGCGCAGCTGGAACTATCCGACGCCGAGGCGCTACCCGCCGGTGCCGGCGCCCCGCTGGTGGTGCGAGGAGGCGATGAACTGGATGAATCTGATCTTGAGCTGGCGACGGTCACGCCGATCACCGGAGCGCGCGCCTACGCAGACCGCGAACCCGCTTCCAACGTAGTGCCCCTGAAAGTTCGCTGATTACTCCATCGTGAGTCCGTCCGTAGTCACAGAGCGCCTGCAAAAGGTGCTCGCTGGTGCGGGCGTCGGCTCCCGGCGGGAGATCGAACAGTGGATCCGTGCTGGCCGGATCACCGTCAATGGCAAGGTGGCTGGGCTGGGGCAGAAGGTCACCGGTCGCGAGAAGATCCTCATTGATCAGCGGCCCGTTCCAGCTTTACGAAAGACGCGCCCGTCGCCGCGTGTTCTGATTTATCACAAGCCCTCCGGCGAGGTCTGCACGCGCAGTGATCCCGAAGGTCGTCCAACGATATTCGACCGCCTGCCTCTGCTGCAGGGTAGTCGCTGGATCAACGTCGGGCGCCTCGACCTGGCAACGTCGGGCCTGCTCCTGCTGACCACAGACGGCGAACTCGCCAATGCGCTAATGCACCCTTCGCGCGAGATCGAGCGGGAATATGCCGTGCGCGTGCAGGGAACGGCCAGCGAGGCAACGCTGTCGCGTATCCGCGCCGGAATTACGCTGGAGGATGGCAAGGCGAAATTCGACAGCGTCGAACCGGCCGGCGGCGACGGGTCCAACCAGTGGTTTCGTGTGGTCGTCAGCGAAGGCCGCAACCGGCTGGTTCGACGCGTCTGGGAAGCCGTTGAGTGCCGTGTGAGCCGGCTGATCCGGGTCCGCTTCGGGCCGGTGGAATTGTCCCGGTCCCTGCGGCCAGGACATCACCGGTTACTCAAGGAGAAGGAACTCGGGGCGTTGTACGCCGCGGCTGGATTGGGCGACACCGAGCCGGACTGAGTCGCAGCTAGCCGGACTGAGTCGCAGCTAGCCGGAATTGAGCCGCCGCTACTGGCAGTCGATTGAATGCCCCGTCACATCGCGGCTTGCCGGTCCGAGCAGCCAGAGGTAGGGGCCCATCAAGCTTGCCGGTTCTGGTCGCGAGCCGGGATCTTCACCCGGGTAGGCGGCTGCCCGCATCCGGGTTCGGGTCCCGCCCGGGTTGATGCAGTTGACCCTGATTCTGGCCTCAGTCTTCAGTTCGTCTGCCAGGGTTTGCGCGAGGCCTTCGATACCAAACTTTGCCACCGCGTAGGCGCCCCAGAACGCACGGCCCTGCCTGCCGACGCCGCTGCTGGTAAACACAATCGACGCATCTGGTGACTTGCGCAGCATCGGCATCAGCACCTGCGTGAGAATGAAGGGCACATTGAGATTCAGGTGCATAACCTGGTGCCAGATGCCGATATCGTAGTGCTCTATCGGCGCACGTTGCCCCAGCATTCCGGCGTTGTGCAGTAGCCCATCGAGTCGGCCCCAGGTCTTGCCGATCTGTTCGGTCAACTGGAAGTAGTCGGGGCCTTGCGCCCGGGCCAGGTCGAGCACAGAGATGGCGGGTTCCGGGTGACCCCCGGCGATTATCTCGTCGTAGACCAACTCCAGTTTCGATTGCGTCCGGCCGAGCAGAATAACGGTGGCACCGTGACTCGCACAGGCGAGCGCAGCCGCGCGGCCGATGCCATCACCGGCGCCTGTAATCAGAATGACGCGCTCCCTGAGTTCATCCGGTTCGGCCCGGTGCGCTCGTGCGGTAGCCGACAGCATTGGCTACCGGCTGCCCTTCAGCAGGGCGATGAGGTCCAGCGGCGTATCGACGACATAGTCGGCACCCCACGCTGCCGGATCCTGTCCTGGCTCGACGTAACCGTAACGCACGGCCACGGTCGCGGTGCCCGCGGCCCGGCCCGACTCGATGTCGCGTCGCGCGTCGCCAATGTAGATTGACCGGGCGGGATCGACGGCAATCCGTTCCAGGGCAAAGAGTATCGGCCGGGGATGCGGTTTTCGTTCTGCCAGCGTATCCCCGCTGACCGTGCAGGCCGAGCGACGATGCAGGCCGAGCGCCTCCATCAGCGGGTCTGTCAGGTACATCGGCTTGTTCGTGACTACGCCCCACGGCACCGCCGCGTCCTCGAGCGCAGCGAGCAGTGTGTCGAGATGTGGAAAAAGTTGCGTGTCGACCGCCAGGCGCTCGGCGTAGCGGTCAAGATAACGTTGTTGAAGGTTCGAATCCCTGAGGGGGTCAAACCCCGGGAAGGCGAGCCGCAACAGGCCCGCGGCACCGTTCGAAACGAAGGCGCGGGCACGGTCATAGGCAACCGCACTGGCGCCTTCTTCGGCGCAAATCGTGTTCAACGCCGCGATCATGTCTGGCGCTGTGTCGAGCAGGGTGCCGTCGAGATCAAACAGTACCGCTGCCGGCTGTGCGGGTGCTGTCCAGCGGGTCATGTCCCGGCACCCTCGCTGCGACCCGGATTACGCGCACGGAAGTGGGCAAAGTAGTTCACCGTCGTGTCGTCAGTCAGCGTGAAAGTCCGGCTTGCCGGGTTGTAGGCGCCGCCACGAAGCGACTCGAGGCGCAGCCCGGCCTGCCGACCCCAGGCATCGAGCTCGGACGGCCGGATCAGCTGTTCATAGTGGTGTGTCCCGCGCGGCACCAGCCGGGTCAGGTACTCCGCACCGACGATCGCTGTCGCAAATGCTGTCGGGGTGCGGTTGATGGTTGAAAACAGGAGGCTGCCCCCCGGGGCCAGCAGCGCGGCGCAGGACCGGACAAGTTGTTGCGGGTCGGGCACGTGTTCGAGCAGTTCCATGCAGGTCACGATGTCGAATGCGTGTGGCGACTGCAGGGCCAGATCCTCAGCCGTCGTTTCCTGGTAGTCCACGTGCAGGGGCGCAGACTCGAGCAGGTGCAGTCGCGCGATGGCGAGCGAGTCAGCGGACATGTCGATGCCCGTTACCCTGGCTCCCCGCCGTGCCATGGCCTCCGACAGCAGGCCGCCACCGCAACCCACGTCCACTACTGTCTTGCCGGCGAGGCCGGCAACGTCATCCACCCAGGTCAAGCGGACAGGGTTGAGATCGTGAAGGGTGCGGAACTCCCCGTCGGGATCCCACCAGCGACTGGCCAGGCGGCTGAAGTGGGCGATCTCGGCAGGGTTGCTGTTGCGGGCTTCAGCCATGTCCGGTCCGCAATTTATCACCCCAGGCGGCGGCACGCGCCAGGATCGAGTCGCCGTCAGTCATCGTGGGCTGGCCGCCATCGAGGAGCTGCTGTCCGGCAACCCACACATCCGTAACCTGGTCGCGTGATGCTGAGTAAACGAGTTGGGAGATCGGGGCGTAGACCGGCTGGGTCGCGGGCCTCGACAGGTCGACGCAGATGAGGTCGGCCTCCTTGCCGGGCAACAGCGATCCGATCCGGTCACCAAGGCCGAGTGCCTGGGCGCCATTGAGTGTGGCCATTTGCAGAATCATTGCGGCGGGAAGTACGGCTGCGTCCTGCGCCACGCCTTTTGCCAGCAGGGCGGCAGTCCGCATCTCGCCAAACATATCGAGGTCGTTGTTGCTGGCCGCACCGTCGGTGCCAAGTGCGACATTGACACCCGCGGCAATCAGCTGCGCGACGGGACACATGCCGCTCGCCAGTTTCAGGTTTGACTCCGGACAATGGATGACTGTGCTGCCCCGACGGGCCAGCAGTGCAATTTCACCCGGTTCAAGTTGCGTCATGTGTACGGCGGACAGCAAGGAGGTAACCATGCCGAGAGTGTCGAGCCGTTGCAGCGGGCGGCACTGGTACTTCCCGATACTGGTAGCAAGCTCCGCGGCAGTTTCATGCACATGCATCTGGATCGGTGTGTCGAGTTCATCGGCCAGCACTCGAATCTGGTCGAACGTGCGGTCGGCGATGCTGTAAGGCGCATGGGGTGCAAACAGCGTGGAGACCCGTCGATGGCCCTTGAACTGGTCGCGCACAGCCAGACCCTTGCTCAGGTATTCGTCGGCCGACTGCGCCCACACCGTGGGCTGCTCCAGGACAATCATTCCCACCGCTGCCCGCAGGCCACTGTCGGCCACCGCCCGGGCGACAATGTCCGGGAAGAAGTACATGTCACCGAAGCTGGTTGTTCCCCCCTGCAGCATTTCCAGGAGTGCCAGTTCGGTCCCGGCCTGGACGAAATCCGATGTCACCCAGCGGGTCTCCGCGGGCCAGATGTGCTGGTTCAGCCAGTTCTCGAGTGGCAGGTCGTCGGCCATGCCACGGAACAACGTCATCGCGGCGTGGGTGTGTGCATTGACGAGCCCAGGCAGCAGCACATGGTCCGGGCGGTCGACCCGCACGGCGGAGGGGTACGAATCCAGCGCCGCGGCACGGGGTAGCACAGCCAGGATCCGGCCGTTCCGGACGACCACGGCATGCTCTTCGAGTACGGCTCCGGCCGGTTCGACGGGGACTATCCAGCGGGCGCTGATGATGAGATCGGCAGGGTGCATGCGAGTTTTCCGGCGCGGAGATGATGCCTGATCCGAGCCTATCCCGCAGGTCCGGTTATCGGGTGAATCGTGTTACTCTAACCGCTTAATTTCTTAACCATTCTGACGACCCGGTAATTAACACCGCAGCGCCTGCTTTGAGCCGCCAGACGGACTGGCAATTGCCAGTACCGACCTTGCCGGCCAGAGGGGCGCTGTTATGCGGAATCTGCGAAATCGATGGCTGAAGTCGCCAAGGAAATACTCCCGGTAAACCTCGAAGACGAGATGCGTCAGTCCTATCTGGACTACGCAATGAGCGTCATTGTGGGCCGCGCCCTGCCGGATGTGCGTGACGGCCTGAAGCCGGTTCATCGCCGGGTCCTGCACGCCATGCGGGAGCTCGGCAACGACCACACCAAGGCCTACAAGAAGTCGGCCCGCGTGGTCGGCGATGTCATCGGCAAATACCATCCCCACGGCGACACGGCAGTCTATGACGCCATTGTGCGCATGGCACAGCCGTTCTCCTTGCGCTACCTGCTGGTGGACGGGCAGGGCAACTTCGGTTCGGTGGATGGCGACGCGCCGGCCGCCATGCGGTACACAGAAGTCCGGATGACCCGTATTGCCGGCGAATTGCTGGCAGACCTAGACAAGGATACGGTCGACTTTGTCGCCAACTACGACGGTTCGGAATCCGAGCCGTCGGTGATGCCGGCCCGGATTCCGAACCTGCTCGTCAATGGCTCGTCGGGCATTGCTGTTGGCATGGCCACCAACATCCCGCCGCACAACCTCGGCGAAACCGTCACCGCCACACTGGCCCTTATCGACGACCCCGAAATCACGGTGGCCCAGTTAATGGCCATCATGCCCGGGCCGGACTTCCCGACTGCGGGCATCATCAACGGTTCCCAGGGCATCTACTCGGCCTACACAACGGGCCGGGGACGCGTTTATATCCGGGCCCGGATGCACGTTGAGGAGTTCGGCGATCGCGGTCGTGAAGCCATCATCGTCACCGAGTTGCCGTACCAGGTGAACAAGGCACGGCTGATCGAAAAGATCGCCGAACTGGTGCGCGAGAAGAAGCTTGAGGGTATCAGTGAGCTCCGCGACGAGTCCGACAAGGACGGCATGCGCGTCGTTATCGAATTGCGACGGGGCGAAGCCAGCGATGTGGTTATCAATAACCTCTACAAGCAGACCCCGATCGAGACCGTCTTTGGCATCAACATGGTGGCCCTTCGGGACGGCCAGCCCAAGTTGTTTGACCTCAAGGGCTTGCTGGAATGTTTCGTACGCCACCGCCGGGAAGTAGTCACCCGCCGGACCCTGTTCGACCTGCGCAAGACGCGGGAGCGTGCTCATATTCTGGAAGGGCAGGCCGTAGCGCTCGCCAATATTGACGAGGTGATCGCCGTTATCAAGGCATCGCCGACGCCACCCAACGCGTTACGCGTCGTCCAGATCGCGACCGCG
>CAZPNN010000327.1:0-2060 GCA_964587605.1 uncultured Chromatiaceae bacterium | reverse complement strand
ACAGCCCGCATCAGGCGGTCGATCATGAACGCCACCCGTGGCATGTAGCCGGAGTCCTCAAGAAAGATGATGAAGGCGAACAGGAGCATGATCTGTGGCAGAAAGACAATGACACCGCCAACGCCGGCGATCACGCCGTCCACAAGCAGGCTTGCCAGAGCGCCGTCGGGGAGCATGGCGCGAACCCACTGGCCAAGCGCGGCCGTACCTGCATCGATCAGGTTCATCAGGGGTGTGGCCCAGGAAAACACCGCCTGGAACACGGCTGCCATCACCAGCAGGAACAGCACTGAGCCGATAACCGGGTGATTGGTGATACGGTCCAGGCGGTCACCCAGCGTCACCCGTGGCGGTGCCCGCCGCTCGATCCGCGCGACAAGGGCATTGATCAGACCGTAGCGAGCCGTTGCTTCCGCTTCTGCCAGCGGGACTCCGGCGCCGAGCCTGCTGCGCAAATTCATGAGCTCCGTGCAGAACTCGTCGCCCGCCGTCATCTCGAAGCGCCGTTCGGCCACACCGTGTGTATCGATGAGCGCCCGTTCCACTTCGAAATCCTGCAAGTGGGTGCCGCTGGCGCGCAGTCGCTGGCCAAGGTCGGCCGCCGCCGCACTGACTTCGGGAAGAATCCGAAGTGCTGTGCGCGCAGGAGCCTTGATGGCGTCAGCCAGCGCTGTGCGGAGCGCCTCGAGTCCGGTGCCCCTGCCGGCCGACACCAGGACAACCGTGGCCCCAAGTTCCTTCGAAAGCTCAGCGGTGTCGATGTGAATGCCACGATTCTCCGCCACATCCCACAGGTTCAGCGCGACCACGAGCGGGATGTCGAGTTCAGCGAGTTGCGTGACGAGAAACAGGTTGCGCCGGAGGTTGGTGGCATCGACGACCGCGAGTACGGCCTTTGGTCTCGGCAGGTCGGTGACGTGTCCCAGCAGCACGTCGATGGCCACCATCTCGTCCGGGGACTGGGCGGCGAGGGAGTAGGCGCCGGGAAGATCCACCAGCATCACCGGCTGTCCATCGAGAACGATCTGGCCTGTGTGCCGCTCAACGGTGACCCCGGGGTAGTTCGCCGTCTTTTGGCGCAGGCCGGTCAGGACATTGAAGAGGGTACTTTTTCCGGTGTTCGGGTTGCCGATCAGGGCGACAATCGTTGCTGGGTCTTGCCGGCGGCTGCTCATGTTTCGCGCACGACCCGAACCAGGCGGGCTTCCTCGCGCCGCAGCGAGAGTGCGTAGTCCATGATGGCCACTTCGATGGGGTCGCCGCCGATCGCCCGCCGGGTGATCCGCACCGGCGACCCGGCGAGCAGGCCGAGAGCCATCAGGCGTTGGGCCACGGGGCCGTGTCCGTCAATGGCCGTGATCGTCCCGGCCTGGCCAATCTTCAGTTCATCCAGCGTCATCGGGGAATACTAAATGAGAATCATTGTCATTTGAAAGACTCAGTGACCACCAGCATGCCGGGCGGCAGCAAGGCCGGGTATCCGGGAATGTGCGGAGGGCCGGAAGGGCTAGCGGCCGCGAGCTGACTTCTGGCCGTCGAATTCCTGCAGGTAGGCCCGGGCGAACTCCTCAGTGAAGAGTTGGGGCGGGCCGCCATCCTCGCGCTGGGTGAGGGCGGGGTAGCTTTCCTCATAAAGCTCCCAGTACTTGAGCTTGTTGGCACCGGCGAGCAGGCCACCGCGTTTCAGGCCTTTATCGAAGCGGCTCTTGAGTTCTTCCGGATCAAAGCGCTCGACGTAGTCCTTCACCGCCTGAAGCATGGCTTTTACCAGCGCCTGCTCGTGCTGGCGCACATCACGGAAGCCGGCTCGCACGGCGTCCTCGGCACCGAGGTAGGCGCCGTCGCCTCGATCATTCAGGAGGTAGCGCAAGGCCTCATCGACGCTGGGCGAGAATTTCAGGGGATTGTTCTGGGCCGCCGGCATCATCGTCTGTGGCAGCCGGAACGTTTCCTGCGTGTGGCTGCGATCCCGCAGCAGATCCATGAGGCCGCTGACCATGACCCGCAGCATCTTGCCGGAACCCTGCAGCACTTCAGCGGCAGTGTGGCCGGCGATGGCG
>CAZPNN010000326.1:0-4474 GCA_964587605.1 uncultured Chromatiaceae bacterium | reverse complement strand
CTTTACGACGAAGGGGCCGACAACGCCCGCTGCATGCCCATCTGCCTGCACACCTTCTGGGTTGGCCAGCCCAACAAGTTCAAGCACCTCAAGCGGGCGTTCGCGCACATCGCCAGCCACAAGGACGTGTGGATGACGACGGGCGACGAGGTGAATGACTGGTACCGCAAGAATCACAAGTAAAGGAACAGACCATGACGAAACGCGTACAGGACGCCAGGCCAGCCCGCTCCAAGGAGGCCGATGCCTGGGTCAAGGAAAATATTGCCGAGCAGAAGAAGCGCTATGCGGCGATTGTCAGGGAGCAGGACGAACTCGGGCCCCAGCGTGAGAAGTGGGTGGAGCAGTTCCTGCAGATCATCCAGACCAAGGGCTTCAACATGAATGGCGACCAGCGCCGGGTGATCAAGCCCGGCGAAATCGCCAGGAAGCCCAAGGGCAAGCACCAGGTGGTCTTCTAGGGCTCGGTTCAGAACAAGTATCAAGGAGTTAATTTCGTGGCAAGACCGCATATCGAGCCGTACGTCGAACTGGATCATCCGTTCAAGAAATTCGGCGTGGCCGGCTTCAAAGGCAGCCAGTACAAAGTGCTGTCACTCGACACCGACACCGGTGCCTGTACCCTGAAGGTGCGTTTCGACGGCGGCTTCAGGCGCAAGCCGGGTCTCAGCTATTCCGACATGGAGATGTTTGTCCTCAACGGCAAGATCAAGGTCGGCAAGCAGACGTGGGTGGAAGGGCACTACGCCTTCATTCCCGCCGGCATGGCGGTGGGCGCGATCGAGGTTCCGCAGGGCGCCGAAGCCATCCTCATGTTCAACGACAGCGAGCCGCATTTCGCCGAATCGGGCAGTAACCACCAGCTGGCCCTGACCGAGGCTTTCGCGTCGGTCAACAGTTACGAGGATCGTCCCTGGGCGCCCGGCAACCTGGTGAACCCGTCGGTGGCCTCGGGATGCCTGATCAAGGTGCTGCATTACGATGTGCTCACCGAGGCGATCAGTTTCCTCTACTGCATGACGCCGCAGTTCGCGCAGGACAATATTTCCTACCACGACAGCGCCGAGGAGTCGTACCACATCTGGGGCACGTCCTGGATGATGCAGTTCGGCGAGCTGCCGACCGGCGGCTACTTCTGGCGGCCGCCGTACATCAATCACGGCTCGTTCCGCTGCAAGTACGGCACGATCGCCTTCGGTCGCACGGATTCGATCCTGTTCAACTACTTCCACTTCAATCCGTGGACGAACCCGGATGAGAACAAGCTGCGCGCCGCGGCCAACCTGTACCGCAAGCGCCCGCAGCTCTACAACTGGATCGAGTCGGACGGCCACAATCACCCGCACGGGGCGCCGGATTTCGAGAATGTGGATTACCACAGCGACCCGCAGGTGCGCCTGTTGCACGGCGAGCCGATTGGCGGCAGCGTCGGGAAGAAGAAGCGCAAGTAGGCGCGCAAGTAGCAGCGGCTTCCGGTTGTTCCTGAAGCCGCTGCCAAGACGCCTAATTAACGATCTCGATCAACTCCAGTCGCTTGCCGGTCTCCGGTTTCACTTCCAGGATCATGCCGACACCCGGCGCGTAGTACTTGTGCTCGAGCGCGTCGGGTTCCAGGGGCGAGAAGTCCCTGGTGATCAGGCAGGTGCCGGCGCAGTTGATCGCGGGCGTCGTGGCCGAGCCTGTCAGGCTCAGCACTTCGGCGGCATCCTCGGCATTACCGAGGTCGAACTCCTGGCGGTAGACGTCGCCAATTATCGGCGCGGCCTTCATCAGGATCCCGGGCTTTGCGCCATCAACGCCGGCCTTGAACGAGCCGTCGAGACTCACCAGTTCGCCGTCCTCGAAGTCCTGCACTGCTTCGCCGCAGTACCAGACGTTACCCAGGAGGTCCTGGGCAAACCAGTCGATGGTGTCTTCAACGACATTGCCGCCTTCCTCCACGACGTCGCGAACCACGGCACAGGAAACGCCGCTGATGACCTTGATGTCGCCGGTAACGGTCACCGTGACGGTTTCGTCGCCGCCCGCATAGATCCGCGTTGTGCCAGGTACGATGGGCAGGTAGGGATTGGGGGCAACGCTGCCGCCAATATCCGCAGGATTCACGAACAGCGAGGGCAAAAAGGGCGGGTCGTACGGGGCTTCGCCTACCTCGGCGCAAAGGTCGAAACGGGCGCCGCGCTGCGCAAGACACTCCTCACGTCCCTCGCGTGGCACCAGGCGGATATCGCTGAGGCATTCGTCCCGCTCGCTGGTGTCTGCGGTGTTCTTGCACTTTGCCGTGCCGATCAGGTAGTCATCCATCAATTCGAAGAGGCAGGCGCTGTAGGCCGTTGTGGCCGTCGTGGTGCAGGTCCTGCTGCCGCCCTGCGCCGCGCTTGCCAGCGGGCTGCCCAGCGCTAGTGTCAGAACCAGTGTCAGGCTGACAATTGTTGTCTTCATGTTAGGTTTCTCCTTGCCATTAGCTGCTGATTGGTAGTCTCCGTACATTCAGACGTTGGCGGCGGCCCGCACCCTTCGCGAAGGATTGCCGACGCCACGGCGTCTAAACTGCAACCAGCGGGGAATTCGCAACATTGGCACAGGCGCCGCAACACCTGGAATTGGCCACGGCCCGGAAGATCCTCCGGGGCGATCAGGCGGCGTTTCGGCGCCTGTTTGACGAGTATTTTCCGCGGCTATACCGGTTTGCGCTCGCGCGCCTGAACGGTGATGCCGAGGAGGCTGGCGAGATCGTGCAGTTGACGTTCTGCCGCGCGATCGAGCACCTGGACACCTATCGGGGTGAGGCCGCGCTCTACACCTGGTTTTGCCAGATTTGCAGCAACCTCATCATGGATCACTACCGCCGACAGGGCCGGGAAAAGCAGCGCGTCGTGTTCATCGAGGACAGCCCGGAGATCCAGGCGATCCTGACCGCACTGACCGATCCGGACGGCGAACGAGGCGAGGCGGAACTGGTGCGGCGCGATGTCACCCGCCTTGTTCAGGCCACGCTGGATCATTTGCCCGATCACTACGGTGATGTGCTGGAGTGGAAGTACGTTGACGAATTGCCGGTCGCAGAAATCGCCAACCGCCTCACTCTCAGCGTCAAGGCGGCTGAATCGCTACTGGGACGGGCTCGACAGGCATTCCGGGATGCCCTCCGCGACATGGGCGGTGTCGATGGAATCCCCGGCGTAATGCCGTCCAACGGGCGGGAGAATTGAAATGAGTTCACAACCGGGACAGGAAACAGATTTGCTGGGCAAGATCATTCGGGCGGCCGGTCGCCGGGAGCCAGCTCCCCGCGAGATACGTGACCGCGTTTTTGCCGCCGCCAGTGCAGCGCTGGAGGCCAAGCTCGGCGCACGTCGACGACGGCTGACGTGGCGCACGGCCGCGGCGGCAGCGGTGGTCGTGGCTACCGTTGGCATCGGCTATACAACGTTGCGTATCGGGCCCGCACTGACCGTGGCGTTGAGCGATCAGTTCATCGGCGAGGCGGCATTCCGTACGCGAAACGACGAACCGTGGGCGACGATGGTCCGCGACCGCAAGCTGCCGGTCGGCAGTGAAGTTCGAACCGGGCAGGGTGGCCGCGTCGGTCTCGTCCTGGCTCGTGGCGCGTCGTTGCGGCTGGATGAATTGACGGAAGTGCGCCTCCTGGGTCCGACGCGCGTCGAGGTCATGGTCGGCACTGTGTATGTCGATTCCCGAATTTCTGGCGATGCCATCGAGATCATTACGCCGATAGCAGTCACGCGCGACGTCGGGACGCAGTTCGAGGTCCGATACCGGAATCAGGAGCACCGGGTGCGCGTGCGGGAAGGTGCCGTACTCATGCAGATGGGCGATCAGGAATACCGGGGTGGAGCCGGAGAGCAACTGCTGGTATCGCCGGCCGGAGACGTGCAGCGGGCGGCCGTTGCCATCGACGACGCATCGTGGGGGTGGGTGCAGCTGGTCGTTCGCACACCGGATATCGAGGGCCGGCCGCTCCGCGACCTGCTGGACTGGGTGTCGCGTGAAACAGGCCGGACCATTCGCTATGAGTCGCCCGCGGTGCAGGCGTTGACGCGATCCACCATTCTTCATGGCAGTGTTCGTAACCTGGCGCCTATGCCCGCGATGCAGATGGTTCTCGCGACAACCGACCTGGATTTAGCGATACTCGATGACGGATCGTTGCTGGTGAAGAGTCGGGATCAAGTTGGCCAGATCCATTGAGTACCGACGGGTAGTTTCACCGGCGTGCCTGAGCCTGATATGTCTCTTCCTGTCTCAGCCTGTATTTGCCGGGAGCTGGCGGGGCCAGGAACTGAAGACGGTCATCGAGGCTCTGCGGGACGCCGGCCTTCCTGTTGTTTACAGTTCCGGGCTTATTCAGCCCGGAATGCCGGTGCTGGACGAACCGGGAGCCACAAGCTCGGCGGGCAGGCTCGGTGAAGCGCTGCGACCTTACGGCCTTGCCGTTCGCGCAGGCCCGTAT
>CAZPNN010000325.1:0-2049 GCA_964587605.1 uncultured Chromatiaceae bacterium | reverse complement strand
TCATCCGCGCGGTTAAGCAGTGTGGCGCCGGCAAAAATGTCGCCGGGGGCAAAGGGCTTCAGGGTGGATACGTTTGGCATAACTGGTGGCTCCGGGCAGGATTTTTCGAACCGCCATTCTACAGGGCGGCCGCCCGCATATTGCCCGGTCCGTGGCCAGACCTCTATCCTGTCCGCCATGGACAGCCAGATCTACAACGTCAATGTCGTCGCCCGGACAATCCTGCCGCCGCCCGTACAGGTAAAGGCCGACTACCCGGCAAAGCCGGCGGTCGAAGGCTTCGTACTGCGCAATCGCCGTACCCTGCAGAACATTATTGATGCCCGGGACCCCCGCCTGTTCGTGGTCGTCGGCCCGTGCTCGATTCACGATGTAACGGCAGCATTGGACTATGCGAAGCGCCTCAAGGGGCTTGCGGATGCCGTGCGCGACACGCTGGTGCTGGTCATCCGCGTGTATTTCGAGAAGCCCCGGACGACCGTGGGCTGGAAGGGGCTCATCAACGACCCCGATATGGACGATTCCTTTCACGTGGAGAAGGGCATCGGTGTCGCCCGCCGCCTGTTGCTGGACCTGGCCGATATCGGTCTGCCGACAGCCACCGAGGCGCTGGACCCGATCATGCCGCAGTACCTCGGCGATCTGATCACGTGGAATGCCATTGGCGCGCGCACGACGGAGTCGCAGACGCATCGCGAGATGGCCAGCGGCCTGTCCACCCCGGTGGGTTTCAAGAACGGCACGGACGGGTCGCTGACCGTGGCAATCAACGCCCTGAAGTCGGCGCGCCAGCCCCATCATTTCCTCGGCATCAACGAGGATGGCCGGACGGCTGTCATGCAGACGCGCGGCAACGCGTACGGCCACGTCGTGCTTCGCGGCGGTGCCGGCCGCCCGAACTACGATTCCGTGAGTGTCGCGCTGTGCGAGCAGGAACTGCGCAAGGCAGGACTGCCCGAGCGCATCGTGATCGACTGCAGCCACGGCAACTCCAGCAAGGACCCGTCGCTGCAGCCACTGGTGGCCCGCGATGCGATCGAGCAGGTCGTGAATGGCAACCGGTCGATCATCGGCCTGATGCTGGAAAGCAATCTGGAGGCTGGTAACCAGGAGATCCCGGCCGACCGCTCGAAGTTGCGCTACGGGGTGTCGGTCACTGACGGCTGCATCGACTGGCCCACCACGGACCGGTCGCTCCGGGAACTTGCGATGCTGCTGAAGCCCGTGGTCCAGTCGCGGAAATCCGCCTGAGTGACCTGGCGTCAGGTCAGCTTGAGGGCTGCGGTATTGCTGGTGCCGGGAGAGGGACTTTGAAACCCACCCGGCGTATCAATTAAATTCTAGCGGCCCTTATAGCGCTCGGTCGCGTTGAGCCTCAAGTTCTGCTTCTGAGTGAGGTCGATCGCCTCCACCTGCATCAGCTCCAGCACTTCGTCGCTGCAGGATTCGAACCAGTAATAGAAGCCGCGCGGAATATGGATACCCTCGTGCTTGCCCAACTCGGCCAGCACCTTGTCGCCTTCACCGTAGAACTTGACCTTGCCGCTCAGCACAAACCAGAATCCGTCCTGCGCGTTGTGCGCGTGCAGATTATTTTCGCCGCCGGACTTGAGTACCTGAATTTTGGCGTACATCAGATCGCTGCGGCACAGCCGCACGTGCGTCTTGGCCTTTGCCACTTCCGGAGTCGTGTACTTGATCACAGTGGGTTCGGACTGGCGTTCGCCGGCTGCGGTGGCTGGTTCGGTGTTCAGTGGTTGCATAGGATTACTCCTCGGGACGATTGAAATCCCTGGTTCCATTAGCGGTTGACAGCGGTGCAACCGGGCAATTATGCCCCCTGCGGTGCCCGGCGCTTGATTCAGCCCTGACGGTCCCGGCGGTGAGCCGGGCAGGCTTCGGTAAAGCGGGGTGTCAAAGGCGTTGGTCGCGCCGGCTGTCCGCCAGCACGCCGTGGGTGCGGGTTATAGCCGCCGTTGCTGGTTAGCGGCCCGAGGCGCGCATCCAGGGGGTGATCACCGAAGGCGGGGCCGCGCCCAACGTGGTGCC
>CAZPNN010000324.1:0-18206 GCA_964587605.1 uncultured Chromatiaceae bacterium | reverse complement strand
CGCCCTTGAAGGCCCGCAGCTGCTCGTTGAACGCGGTTGCCGTCGCTTCCATGGCGTCAACGGCGGCGTTGTACCGCTTGACGTGCAAGGCCTTCGCTTCCGGTGTCTGTTGCTCGACCGGTAGTGCCGCGGCGTCGGCATCGATGCAGGCCATGTAGGCCTCCATGTCGCCCAGATACTTTTTCACAGCTGAACTGGCAGCGCTGATGTCGTCCTGGGTGGCACTCTTTCCGTCCGGAATCTTGACGTCGGCGGGATACTCACAGGCGGCCTGGGCTGCAGGCGCCAGGCTGACTGCCAGGAACAGGACGGCGATTGAAGCGGGATTGCGCATGACATGGGCTCCGGGGTGAGGGTAGGTAAATTATGCCGCAGGCTCAGCCGCGGGCGAACAGGGGCCGGTACCGCCCGGCGCTGCCGGCCTGGTCCAGCAGCAAGTCGCGAAAGTCGTCGGCCGCCATCGCGCGGCCAAACAGCAGGCCCTGGGCATAATCGCAGTTCAGGGCGCGCAGGAAACGCAGCTGATCCTCTGACTCAATGCCCTCGGCGACGACGTCGAGCCGCAGGCTGTGTCCCATCTCAATGATCATGGCGACGATCGTTGCCTGGTCGTGGTTCGTGGTGGCGTTGTGGACGAACGACTGGTCGATCTTGAGGGTCGAGATCGGGAACTGCTGGAGTGCGCTCAGCGACGAATAACCGGTGCCGAAGTCATCGATGGCCAGCCGCAGGCCCATACGGTGCAGTTCGCCGAGCAGGTGCAGGGTTCGCGTCGGGTCTTCCATCAGGGTTGTTTCAGTGATTTCGAGTTCAATGGCATCGGGCGGGACACCGTGCTTCTCGAATATTGCGGTCACCCGGCTTATGAAATTGCGCTGCTTCAGCTGACGCAGCGACAGATTCACCGCCACCCGCCCGGGATTCACCGGTGTGTGCTGCCAGTTCTTGTAGTCGGCACAGACCCGGTCCAGCACCCATTCGCCGATCTGCAGGATCAGGTTGCTTTCTTCGGCCAGCGGAATGAATTCCGAAGGCAGCACGACGCCCCGGTCCGTGAGCTCCCAGCGCACCAGCGCCTCGGCGCCGGCAATCGATCCGTCCCGCAGGTTGATCTTCGGCTGGTAGTGAACGCGAAGTTCATTATTCTCGAAAGCCTTCCGCAAGCGGCTTTTCAGCATCAGCCGCTCTACCGCTGCCGCGTTCATGTCGGCGTGGTAAACCTCGAGCGCTCCACCGCCCTGGCGCTTGGCCCGGTACAGCGCCGCATCCGCGTTGCGAATCAGGTCTATCACGTTGTTTCCGTCGCCGGGATAGAGGGCAATGCCGGCGCTGGTGGTCACATAGAGCTGATAACCCTGGAAAAGTAGCGGTTCCGCGATCGATTCCTGGAGCAGCCGCGTGCTTGCAACCACCTCGGCCCGGAGGTTGCGCTCCGGGTCCAGGCTGTCGAGGATCACGCCGAATTCGTCACCAGCGAGCCGGCCCACCACGGATCCGTCCGGCAGAAACCGGCGCAGTCGATCTGTCAGGGTTTCCAGGCAGAGATCGCCAGCTGAGTGGCCGAAGGTGTCGTTGACCTCCTTGAACTTGTCGACATCCAGGTAGATCAGGGCCAGCCGGTGATTGCCGCGGCGGGCTCGTGCGATTGCCCGCTGGAGCAGGTGCTGGAACTGCATCCGGTTAGGCACCTTGGTCAGCGCGTCGATGCGGGCCAGGTACCTGATGCGCTGTTCGGCGATCTTCCGCTCGCTGATATTGCGGGCAGTGATTACGTAGCCGCGCAACGCAGGTTCGGCGGCCTTGATTTCGGCGCAGGTGTAGGACACCGGAATTTCGATGCCGCCCGCGCCCAGCAGGGTGGTATCCCGGGTCTTCACGTCGGCGAGAGTGAACTCTGCCCTCTGGTCATCCGGCAGGAGGTTCGTCAGAGGCTGGCCGTGCAAATCCGAGGCGGCCTGGCCCAGCAGGCGTTCGGCGGCGGGGTTCACGCGGGATATCGTCCCGTCCATGCGGGTCAGCAACACGGCATCGCTGATGCTGGAGATGACCTGGCTCAAGTAGTCGCGGGAACTTGCCGCAGTGCGCAGACCGAGCCGCAGCCGGTCGAGCGCGTGGGCGAGCGCGCCGATATCGGCGGTGTCGGTGCTGCTGATATCAACGCTGAGGTCGCCGCGGGTCAGCCGTTCCACGGCGGCCGTCAGTTCCCGCACTGCCCGCTGGCCCTCGGCCAGTCGGGTCCGAAGTACCAGCGCGAGGATGACCAGCGCAATCAGCAGGCCTGAAACCAGTACCAGCGGCCCGGTGGACATAAGGGCGCCGTTGTCAGCCGCCGCAACGGGACCGGCGCTGCCCGCGGCCGCAATAGCCAATACCTGTAGGGTCGAACGGGGCAACATTATTGTTTTTGGGCCCTCGAAGACCCCTAGCATGACGAGGGATGTGGGTTCGGACAAGCCGCCAGGCCGCGGACGCGGTTTAGAATGCCCGTGTGGCCCACAAAAGCGCACTGATCGTCGACGATTCGAGGACGGCCCGCGAGGCGCTCCGGCGCATGCTGGCCGACCACGAGCTCCACGTTGAGACGGCAGAATCGGCGGAGGCCGCCCTCGAATTTCTGGCCGTGCACCGGCCCGACGTGATTTTCATGGATCACATGATGCCGGGCATGGACGGCTTTCAGGCAGTGAAGGCCATCAAGGAGAATCCGGCGACCGCGACGATCCCTGTGATGATGTACACCTCCCAGTCCGGCGAGCTGTATGTGGGGCAGGCGCGCGCGCTCGGTGCGGTGGGCGTCCTGCCGAAGCAGATCAAGCCGGTCGAAGTTGGCGAGGTGCTCCGCTCCCTGCACCTGCTTTCGGGCGACGCAGAACAGCTACCGGCGCGCAGGGCTAGCGACCTGGCACGCAGGGCTGGCGACGCAGCAGGGTTGCCCGGCGTCGAATCCGTAAATGCCCCGGCCGACTGGTCCGATTTGCACCGGTGGCTGCAGGAAATGCTGGTCGATTACAACCGGGTTCTGCGGTCGGACCTTGAGGCGACCATCAGCCGCGTACTCACCGAGCACGTGCCGGCCATTCGGTCGGCGGTGCCGAAAGTACGCAGCGGGTTCTGGCCGTCCGGCGCGCTGATCACGGTCCTTTCAGTCGTCGCCGCGACGTTTATCTGGCTGCACCTGGATTCGGAAGCGAAATGGCGGGCGGTCACCCGGCAGAACATAGGCTTGCTGTCAGAGCTCAACTCACGCCGTGCGACCGATGTGGCAGTCGCGGAGAATGGCTTGTCCCGAATGTCGCCGAACCCGGCAGGCGAGCCCGACCAGTCGACGGGCGTTGCCGCGGCTCTTGAGTGGAGCGTGAACCAGAGCGCCACGTATCCACCGGCTGCCTTGCCTTTCGGCGATGCACAGCTGGAAAAACTGGAGGGGCTCATGGACCGCCTGCGCGCGCTTAATTTCCGCGGGACGGTCCGGCTCGAAAGTCATGTGGGTGACTTTTGCATGCAACGGACCGCCGATGGCACCTGGGCACTGGCTGCCAATGACCTGCCGGCTACACGTTGCGACCGGATGGGGTTGCAGTCGGAGGAGGCGCGGGCGGAGTCGGCCCGGCAGTCCCTGGCCTTCGCCAATTATCTCGTCGAACTGATTGTGAGCGGCGGACCCATTCGGGTCGAACTTGAGCCTCTCGGTAATTCCGAGCCGCTGTTACCCTACGGCGTCGCGACAGACGGCATGACGGCTGGCGAGTGGAACAGGATTGCGCGGCAGAATCAGCGGGTCGAGATCAGGCTCACTGCGGACCCAACCGGCAGATAACAACGTGTCAGCGAGTCATGACGGGCATTGACTACACAACACCGCTGTTGCTGAGGCACGCCGACGTGCAGGCGGCACTGGCCAACAGCGGTTGGCGGCGGGGCCGGGTTCTGGGCGACGCCACCAGCCTGCTGGCCGAAAGCGAGCAACTGCTGATCGAATGCCACGACGGTGTCCGGCTCTCGGCCCAGCACACGCCCGCCCGTCAGCAGACCGGCCGTGTGGCGATCCTCCTGCACGGTTGGGAGGGCAGTGTCGGGTCGCTGCACGTGGTGTCTGCGGCCAATCGGTTGTGGCAGGCAGGCTTCCGGATTGTCCGCATCAACATGCGGGACCACGGCGATTCCCAGCACCTGAATCGCGAGATCTTTCATTCCTGCCGCCTCGACGAGATGGTCGAGGCCACGCGTTGGGTGCGGGACCGATTTCCTGGTGAGTCGCTGCACCTTGCGGGATTCTCCCTGGGCGGCAATTTCGCCCTGCGCATCGCCGCCGAGGACGGCCCGGCGCTCGGGCTTGTGCGCGTTGCCGCCATCTGCCCGGTGCTGGATCCTGAGGAAACCATGGGGGCGCTCGATTCCGGGCTGGTGCTCTACCAGCAGTATTACCTCAGGAAGTGGCGCCGCTCCCTGGAACGAAAGGCCGCGGTGTTTCCGGCGGACTACGATTTCGGCAAACTCAGCCGCTTTCGTTCGCTGCGTGAGATGACCGACTTCTTCGTCACGCGCTACACCGAGTTCCCGGATCTTGCGAGCTACCTGCGCAGTTACGCAATCACTGGTGACCGGCTGGCTGGCCTCGCCGTACCGTCCAGCTTGTTGCTGGCCGATGACGATCCGGTGGTTCCTGCCGAATCAGCCGCCCGGCTGGCAAGACCTGCCGCGCTGACGATTCACCGTACGCGCTGGGGCGGCCACTGCGGGTTTCTGGCCGACTACCGCCTGCGAACGTGGTCCGACGACTATCTGGCCCACGTATTTTCGCTGTAAGAGTGGCTTCAGCCGCGGGCGGGGGTTTCCCCATTCGTCGCTGAGACGCTCCTCAGAGGAAACCCCCGCCCGCGGCTGAAGCCACTGCTACTCCGTAAAGCCGTAGCCCAGCTGATCCATGTCGGCGACAAAGCCGTTCTCGAAGCGCACGAGCTGCATGAGCCGGCGCGGACCGAAGTTGTAGGTCCATTCTTCGATTACGATTTCCACGTAAGAGCGGTCGTAGCGGAGGACTTCCTGTTCGATGCGCAGACCGTTCGGGCCCTCGACGCGAAAGCGGGGGCGGGTACGGCCTTCGCGGTAGATCACCCGCTCCTGGACCCCGATCGGCTCGCCACAGATTTTCAGCACCCTCGTGTAGTGGTCGCCCTCACTGACGATCTTGTTGCCGCAACGGAAAGCCAACGCCGGCCCGGCCGCCAGCAGGAGCAGGGCGCAGGTGGAAAGCAGAAAATTCCAGGTTGGCCGGGACCGTCCGGCCGTGGACGACACGGCCCGATTTGAGGAAGTGGGGGACACGGCTCTTTCGACCAGCCGGCCGCGAGCGGGTTCCCGGTCGACAGTCCTGCCTGGGCGGGAGGCACTCAACAGTGTCGCCCGCTCAGCGATAACGTGTAATCTGCCCGTCCCGCCAAGCCAGGACCCTGATCGTGGGGCATTTGCTCGAGAACCGCCTGCATCGCCTGATGGTACCCGAGGTGGCCGGCCTCGTTCGCGGCGGACTGCGCGGCCTGGAGCGCGAATGCCTGCGAATTACACCCAATGGGCAGCTTGCCCGGACGCCTCACCCGCAGGCCATTGGTTCGGCACTCACCAATGCCCACATCACCACGGACTATTCCGAGGCACTGCTGGAGTTCGTGACTCCGCCCCAGCTGACCAACTGGGAAACGATCCAGTATCTTTGCGACTTGCACCAGTTTGTCATGGAGCGACTCGGCGACGAACTGATCTGGCCTCTCAGCATGCCCTGTTCCATCACCAGCGATGCCGATGTGCCGCTGGCGCAGTACGGCGTGTCACACATCGGCAGGATGAAGACCATTTACCGCCGCGGGCTTGGGCACCGGTACGGGCGAATCATGCAGGCCATCTCCGGAATTCATTACAACTACTCTTTGCCTGACCCATTCTGGCCCCTGTACCAGGAACTGGAGAGGCAGGCTGGCGGGCTGCAGGAATTTCGGTCTGCCAGTTACCTGGCCGCCGTGCGTAACGTTCGCCGGCTTGGCTGGCTGGTGCTGTACCTGTTTGGTGCGTCGCCTGCCCTGTGCAAGAGTTTCGTGCGTGGCCGCGGACCAACCAATCTCGAGGAGCTGGACGCGGGCACGCTCTATGGGCCCTTTGCCACATCGCTGCGCATGAGCGATCTCGGCTACCGCAACAGTACACAGGCGAATCTTGTCGTGTCGGCCAACAGCCTCGACGAGTATGTGCGGGATCTCTACCAGGCCACACACGTTCCGCGCCCCGAGTTCGAGCGCATCGGCGTCAAGGTGGACGGTGAGTATCGCCAGCTGAACGCCAATCAATTGCAGATCGAGAACGAGTACTACAGCACCATCCGCCCGAAACGGGTCACGGAAACCGGCGAGCGGCCCACGGCGGCGCTCCTCCGCGGTGGCGTGCAATACCTGGAACTGCGGACGCTCGACATCAGTCCCTGGGACCCGGTCGGCATCAGCCAGCGGCAAATGCGATTCCTCGAAGTGTTCCTGATTTATTGCCTGTTGGAGGAGAGTCCGCCGATCTCTGCAACCGAGCAGGACTGCATCGACCGAAATCTTGGCCTGGTCGCGCGCCGGGGCCGAGAGCCTGGCCTGGAGTTGGCTCAGTGCGGCGGAAGCGTGCCGTTAAGGGACTGGGCGGGGAAGATCTGCCGTGAGATGGTGCAGGTCGCCCACCTCATCGATCCTGGCGAACAGCAGGGCCATGTGGCGGCCATCCATCATCAGCTGCAATCCGTCGAGGATCCGGAGCGGACGCCATCTGCGTCGCTTCTCCGGGAGTTGCGCAGCAGCGGGCAGTCCCTGGCTCAATACGGACTGGATCTTGCCGGGCGGACCCGCGACTACTTCCTTTCGCTCGCTCCGGAACTGAATCGGCACCGTGATCTGCTGTCTGTCGAGGCAAAAGCGTCGCTGATCAGGCAGCGGCGAATCGAGGAGGCGGACGACGAGCCTTTCGAAGACTATCTCGCCCGATACCTCGCCTAGTAAGGCGTGAGCGTCTAAACTCTCCGGCGCTGCCGGTCAGCAGTGTGGGGCCCCGAGCATGAAGCGGCTTTTTATTTTCGCGTTTGTCGCCGGTTTGCTCGTAGTCGTCCTGACCACGACGCTCTGGCCAATGCCGAAGCACCTGCGATATCGGTCATTGATCAGTGTTGCGCCGGATGGCGGGCGGCAGGAAGACTTCGTGATCCGCTGGCCGGAAGACCGTATTCCGCGCCCTGGTGAAGTTCGCTCCGAGGCGTATGCGGCGGCAGCGGTCGGTGCTACTGCGCTGGAGGATACCGCCGGCAGGCGCGTTAGCGCGGAGTTGTTCCGCCTCCGGGATACCGAAGACAATGTTATTGGTGTTGCGGGCCGGCTGGCAGGCACCGGCGGGGCCATCGCCGATCCGGGTCGCTCAGCGTCGAACTGGCTGATCGTGATCCCCAGCCGAGGCGCCATGTTTCTGGCCCAAACCGACGCGTTCGATACCACCATTCGCGAGCAGCTGACAGCCGATGGCAACGTGGCGCTCGCGCCCCCGCAGGCTGCCGCGTTCTGGGCCGACCAGTCGAGTTTTCGCGTCACGGCCGTCGCGCCGGGCACAATTCGATCCTCGACGACGGGGCAGGTGCTCCGCGGCACCAGCGAATTTGCCGGCCTCACGGGCAGCTTCACCGAGACCTGGGAACTTGAGGAAGTGAGCGCCGACGGCAGCACGCGCGGCAGGGTCTTGCTGTCGACACTCACGGCGGCGGGGGGCGACTGATCGTGCGCGCCCTGGTCGGACTGCTCGGCCTGGTGCTCGGCATTGTCGTGGGGGCTGGCCTCGTTCTGGCCAACCCGCTGACCTGGTTCGATGGCCTGCCGCCGCTCTCCGCCGAACTTGCTCCTGTGAAGGCCTACCGCTGGGACCAATACCGGGGCGTCAGCCTCGGCGTGGCGGAACTCCTCGGCGTAGGGCGGCGCGATCCGGACGTTGCGCTGGCCAGTTCTGCCCTCTCACAGGTCCGGGTTGGTATCGTCGTGCTGCCTGCCGGTGACGGACTGCCGGTGGCCCTTGCCGTCAAGGTGGCCGTAATCGCCGAGGAGAACTCGCTGTGGCGCGCCCAGCTCGGGTCACATGATTACTGGAACGTCTTCTGGCCTGGCGAAGGCAGCGCTTTCGCCGCGGGGTACAGCAATTACTGGGAAGTCGTCCGCGACAGTATCTTCTCGGTGATCGGCGGTCGGGACCCGCAACTGATGGCCGACGGATACCCGATATCCGCGCCGTCGCCGCTCCGGAATTCGGAGGGGGTAACCGGCGCCGCCGGGCGTTACGCCGGTTTTACCGGGGAGATCCGGGAACGCCTGTATCCGTCCGCATCCGGCAAGAACCCTGACTGGGCGCTCGCGCTGAAGGCGAATCCGCCTCCGGTTATTCCGCGCTAATTCTCCAGCGCCTCGGCAATTTCCTTGAAGGGCACCGAGGTGTCCCTGAGCAGTGCCGGATCCGGTCGTGCTCCCAGGGCAATCAGTTTCTTGGACAGCATGAATTCCCGCGGGCTGTTGATCGCGTACGTCGCGGTCAGTCGGCCGTCGCCGAGAAAAAACACGGCGAATGACCGGGACTCCGGCGCGCCACGGATGACGGCTTGTTCGGATCGCGACGAGATGCCGACGATCTGCAGCTTCAGGTCGTACTGGTCGGACCAGAACCAGGGTACCTGGGCATACGGTTCGAGCCCGCCAAGGATGGTCGAGGCGGCTGTCTTGGCCTGCTCCAGGGCGTTGTGCACCGACTCCAGGCGCAGCCGGCGACCCAGCAGCGGGTTCGGGTGATTGGTGCAGTCGCCGACGGCGAGTACGTCGGGATCACTGGTGCGGCAATACTCGTCGACCATGATGCCGTTGTCGCACACGATGCCGGCGGCTTGTGCCAGCTCGACATTGGGGTGGACGCCGATGCCAATGATGGCCAGATCGGCCGGAATTTCCCGGCCGTCGCTGCCGACCACGCCCTTGAGGCGAGTCTCGCCGGTGAAGGCCTTAAGCCCGGTGTTGCAGCGGATCTCGACGCCCGCCTCGCGATGGACGCGGGACATGAACTCCGAGACGGGTGGCGCCTCGACTCGTGCCATGACCTGGTCCGCCATTTCGACAACAGTGACCTTGAGTCCCTGCGAGATCGCCACGGCAGCAACCTCGAGCCCGATGTAGCCGGCTCCGATAATTGCCAGCGATGCGCCAGACCGAAATTCCCCACGGATCCGGTCTACGTCGTCGATGGTGCGCAGGTAATGCACTCCGGGCAGCTGGTGTCCGGGCAGCTCGACCTCGCGCGGCCGGCTGCCGGTCGCCAGGACCAGCTTGTCGTAGTGGAGGGTCGTGCCGCCGCTGAGTTCCGCCATGCGGGAACCGGGCTCGATCCGCGACACGCGCGTACCGAGGTGCACCTCTACCCGGTGTTCCGGGTAGAACTGCTCCTGTCGCAACAGCAGTCGGGATGCATCGAGATCACCGGCCAGGAATTTCTTCGACAGCGGCGGCCGCTGGTAGGGGAGATAAGGCTCCTCGCCGACCAGGACAATGCGTCCCTCGAAGCCGCCCTGCCGGAGTGACACGATGGTCTGGCCGGCGGCTTGCCCGGCGCCAGCGATCACGATGGTGTTCTGCATGCGCGGATTATACTGGCCGCATGAACAGCACACGCACCCAGGCGATCCGGGTCCACAGCTTTGGCGGACCTGAAGTCCTGCAATGGGAATCCGTTGAACTGCCGGCTCCGGCCGCCGGCGAAGTGACCATCCGGCAGACCGCGGTCGGCCTCAACTTCATCGACACCTATCACCGTTCCGGCCTGTACCCGCTTTCGTTGCCGACCGGTATAGGCGCCGAGGCGGCGGGTATGGTCGAGGCTCTGGGTCCGGGCGTCGCCGGGATCGCTGTTGGCGACTGGGTGGCCTACACCGGCCTGCCGCCGGGGGCTTACGCGCAGCGGCGCAACTGGCCCGTGGACCGCCTGGTGAAACTGCCGAAAGGCATTAGCGACGAGATGGCGGCATCGATGCTGCTGAAGGGCCTCACCTCCTGGTACCTGCTCCGCCGCAGCTACCGCGTCCAGTCGGGAGATGCCGTGCTGCTGTATGCGGCCGCCGGCGGCACGGGGACCCTGTTGAGCCAGTGGGCGAAAGCCCTGGGCGCCCGGGTGATCGGCGTGGTGAGTACCGCGGCCAAGGCCGAGTTGGCCCGCGCGTACGGCTGCGCGGAAACCGTGCTCGCCGACGATCCGGGGTTCGTAAAAAAGGTGCGCGACCTGTCCAACGGTGGCGTCTCGGTCGTCTACGACTCCATCGGCCGGGACACGTTTCTAAAGTCGCTGGATTGCCTGCGCAAGCATGGCACGATGGTCACCTTCGGCAACGCGTCCGGTCCCGTCGAGCCCTTTTCTCCGATGGAGCTCGCGAAGCGCGGCTCCTTGCACCTCACCAGGCCGTCGGTCTTTGACTTCATTGCGACGCGCGCGGATCTGGAGGCCGGCACGGGGGAACTGTTCAGCCTGATTGCCCGAGGGGCGGTGCGGACTGTCATTGGCCAGCGTTTCCCGCTCAGCGATGCTGCCCGCGCGCACCGCGAGCTCGAGAGCCGCAGGACGACCGGGGCCACGATTCTCGACCCTTAGCCTTGCCATGGGAGACAGCTGTGGGCGGCACTGCCGCAGTGGAGTCGATCTGGCGCGTGGTCGCGGCAATTCCGGCCGGGCGCGTGTCCACCTACGGCGACGTCGCGAGGCTCGCCGGGCTGCCCCGCGGCGCTCGCCAGGTCGGCCAGGCGTTGGGCAAGGCTCCGGCGACCCTCAAATTGCCCTGGCATCGCGTCATCGGTGCCGGCGGCCGCATCGCGCTGCCGAAAGATTCGGCGGGTTACCGCACCCAGATCCGGAAGCTTGAGGCGGAGGGACTCAACGTGGAGAACGGCCGGGTACGTTTGCCGGAATTTCAGTGGGCTCCGGATCTCGATGAGCTCATCTGGGGTCCGCCGTGAGCACCGTTTGCTTCTCCCACGGCCAGGAGAGCGGGCCGTGGGGCACAAAGATCCGGGCACTTTCGGAGATCGCGCGTGAGGCAGGACACGCGGTAGAGTCCCTCGATTACCAGGGCATGGCCGATCCACAGTCGCGGGCGCGCAAGCTTGCCGCGTGGTGCCGGGCGCAACCGGCCCCGGCGATTCTCGTTGGCAGCAGCATGGGCGGTTACGTCGCCCTGGCGGCAGCGAGCGAGGCAGGGGCTGCCGGCCTGTTCCTGATGGCTCCGGCTCTGTACGTGCCGGGTTACGAGGCCATCCCTGTGCCGCCGCCGCCATCGTGCCGCATCACGATCGTGCACGGCTGGCAGGACGATGTGCTGCCCTGGTCGGGCAGCACCCGCTACGGTGAACTGAGCAGCGCCCGCGTCGTGCTTGTGCCTGACGATCATCGACTGGTGGCGGACCTTGCCGGCCTCTGCCGGGTGTTTCGCCTGTTCTTAGACGAGCTCGGGGCAATGCCTTCCGGGCCGCAATACCGCAAGGAGTCATCGTGAACCCCGAAATCCTGAATCGATCGATCCTGAATCGCGCCATTCTGAATCGCGCAATCCTGGGGTGCCTGTTAGCGCTGCTGGCGGCTTGTGGGCCGCCTCCCGTTCCCAACGCGGACAGCGAGCCGCCGTCGAACGTAATCGGCGATCCGCTTCAGCAGTCGCTGGACAAGGCCCGGTCCGTCGAGGACCTGAGCGGGAGTCGGAAGGGTGGCCTCGACGAGGCTATCGACGACGCGAACTAGCGCCCGGTTGGCGGTCAGGCGTTGGCCTCGGCGTAGGCGGCGAGGCCGCGCAGAGCTGGCTGGTCCGCCGTGATGACCCAGGTGGGGATATCCGCGAGAAACGCCCGGTAGCGACCCTTGTCCTCGAAGCGCGGGCGAAAGCCCGAGGCCTGGAACTGTTCGATGTAGCGTGGCGTGATGCCGCCGCCGATATAGACCCCGCCAAACGCCGCAAAGGTCACGGCCAGGTTGCTGGCCACCGTACCGAGCAGCTGAAAGAAGACATCCAGCGTCTCGAGCGCCGCCGGTTCTCCCGTCGCGATGCGGGCGCCAACCTCGTCGGGAGCCAGCGCGATGCCGGCGTTGAGGGCGCCATAAATAAAGGCGAGCCCCGCCCCGGATATCAGCCGTTCGGCGGAGCAGTGACCGAAGCGCTCGCGACCGAGCGCGATGATCCGGGCTTCGCGTTCATCGCTCGGTGCCATGGTCACGTGGCCGCCCTCACCGGTGATGGCGTGCCAGCGACCGGATATACGCACCAGCCCCGCCGTGCCGAGCCCGGTGCCGGGGCCGACCACCACCTTTGGCGCGCCGTCCACGGCCTGGCCGCCGCCGATCTGCCGCAGATCGCGCGAGCCGAGAACGGGGAGGGCATAAGCCTGGGCGGCGAAGTCATTCAGCGGTATTAGCCGCTTCAGGGAGAGGGTGCGGGCGAGGGCCGTGACGGAGAACGTCCAGTTGATGTTGACCATCCGGATTTCGTCACCGCGAATGGGAGCTGCGATGGCCATGACCGCTTCTTCTGGCCGCTCCCGCGGCGGCAGCGTGCCCAGGTAGGAGGCGAGCAGGCGGTCGAGTCCTGGGAAATCCCGGTTGCGGAACGTTTCAATATTGCCGACGGTGCCGCCGGGGCTCGCGATTGCGCAGCGCGTGTTTGTGCCCCCGATATCTGCGACCAGCCACCCCATCGGCGGGAGCATACACGCTGAATCGCGCCCAAAAAAAACCGCCCCTGGGCAAGGGGCGGTGGGGATGGGCTTGGATGGTGTGTCGTCTTTTTATTTTTATTTGTTTTTATTTTTCTTATACGAGGTGCTGTTCGGTTATTGGGTTCCTGACACGAGCTTGGGGTTTTGGGCTTGGGGTGTGGGCTGCTGTGATGTCTCAGGTAACCGTTCAGTTGTCCTCGGAAGAGTTAACTGCAGCATCCGTGCCAGCACAGAACTGCAAGCTCCGCGATTTGACAGAAGCGGGAAATCAGGCACTTTTCCGCGACGGGGATCCCACGTTTGGGCCGCCACGCGCCGGGCGAGGGGGTCGGTGGCCAGGCCCGCCACGGGCGTTTTCGCCAGAATGTATAGCCAGGCGACGCCCGGGCTCCTTCAGATACCGTAGTTACGGCACGTGCTACCGTGAATACTATTTATAATCAGGTACTTATGCCGATTTTTAAACTGTAAACACTGTCGACGTCGAGACTGGCCTAGGCGTTCAGGTCGGGGATCAGGGCGCTTTCCAGACGCGCGATGATGTCCTTCAGGCGCAGCTTTTCCTTCTTCAGCCGGCGCACGTGCAACTGGTCCACTTCCGCGTGTCGTGCGAGCGCAGCAATAGCCGCGTCGAGGTCGCGATGCGCCACCCGCAGCTCCTTCAGTCGCTGCAGTTTGCTGAAGCCATCGGTGTTGACGTTGTCGTTGTCGCTCATGTCGTGTGGCGGGTTTTTCCGGACGGCGTTTTTGCCGGGGTCGTGGCCGACATTGCGGGCTCTGGTTCTGTGCCAGCGAGGATACCAGCCTGGCGGGCTACTCGCGTACCAGCGCCAGCCAGTCCCGCCCGGGGTCCCCGCGCGCCACGAAGAAGGGATTCAAGACCTCGGGCCGCGTGTTGTATCGGAGCGGCTGACCCAGAAGGTCCAGTACGGCCCCGCCGGCGGCCTCGACCACGGCTTGCGCCGCCGCCGTATCCCACTCGGAGGTCGGCCCGAGCCGCGGGTAGAAGTCGGCCGCGCCCTCGGCCACCAGGCAGAACTTGAGTGAGCTGCCCATCGACACCAGCACGTGGTCGCCCAGCCTTTCGAGAACGTCGTCGAGGCTTCCGCCACGATGCGACCGGCTGCCGGCCACGCGCACGGGAGGCAGTGCCGGCGAGCGCACACCGATCGGCTTGCCGGGCCCGCCACCGTCGGACCGAAACGCGCCACCGTTCTCATGCCCGTAGTAATCACGCGCAAGAACCGGCGCATGCACGACGCCGAGGACGGACTTGTGCGCGCGCACCAGCGCAATATTCACGGTGAACTCGCCATTGCGCTTGATGAACTCTTTGGTGCCGTCCAGGGGATCGACCAGCCAGAACAGAGGCCAGTGGCGGCGTGTGCTCCAGTTGATGCCGGCTGATTCCTCGGACCACAGTGGAATATCGGGTGCGAGCCTGGTCAGGCCTGCCGCGATGACGTCGTGGGCGGCGCGATCCGCGGCGGTGAGCGGCGACTGGTCGGCCTTGGTCTCCACGCCGAGATCGGTCCCGGAATAGATCCCGCTGATGGCGCGGCCGGCGGCGCGGGCGACGTCCAGCACACCGGGCAGCAATTCCTGGAGAGAAGTATTCATGGTTGTTAAAGCTACAATATTCCTTATGCGCGACTGGCAGAAATTCGACACCATCCTGCTCGACATGGACGGGACGATCCTTGATCTTGCCTTCGACAACTATTTCTGGCGGGAGCTGGTACCCCGCTGTCTTGCCCGGAAGCGCAACGCCGACCCGGCGGAAGTCAGCACCGAGCTATTCGCGCACTTCGCCCGGATGCAGGGCAGCCTGGAGTGGTATTGCCTGGACTACTGGACCGACGCGCTGTCTCTCGACCTGCGTGCCCTGAAGAGTGCCAGCAGTCACCGCGTGCGCTACCTGCCGGGCGCTGTTGAATTCCTCCGGGTCTTGCGGGCGACCGGTAAGCCCGTGGTTCTGGTAACCAATGCCCATGTGCACACGCTTGAAATCAAGAAGGGCGTGGCCGGGCTCGGTCGCTGGATCGATACCTTCGTCTCATCGCACGAGTTCGGGGCGCCCAAGGAATCGGCGGTGTTCTGGCAGGGGGCGGAGCGGCGGCTGGGATTCGATCCGGCCCGAACGCTGTTCATTGATGACAGTCAGCCGGTTCTGGATGCCGCCGCGAATAGCGGCATTGGCGGCGTGCTGGCCATCACCCGGCCAGACTCGCGGCGGCCGGCGCGGGTGGTGGAGCGGCATGCATCGGTTGAGGCCCTCGGCCAGTTGGTCTAGGCGCGCCTACCGGCCACGACGTCCGCCGCCCGCACCAGAACTCCGTCCACCGCCCGGCCGACCGCCAGGACGGCCGCCACCACCACTGCCACCACCACTGCCACCGCCACGGCGAGGCGGGGGCGGGTACTTGCGCGGTGCCCACGGTGGAATCTTCACGCCCTCGAGCAGGGCGGAATCGACGGTGCCCACGGGGATTCGGTGGCCGATGTAATCCTCGATCTCCGGCAGGGAGAAGGCGTAGGTTTCACATGCAAAGCTGATGGCGTCGCCGCTGGCGCCCGCCCGGGCCGTACGGCCGATGCGGTGCACGTAGTCGGGGGCGTCCTGGGGCAGGTCGTAATTAATTACGTGGCTCACATCCGGCACGTGCAGGCCCCGGGAGGCTACGTCGGTAGCCACGAGGACGGGCAGCGCGCCCTCCTGGAAATCCTTCAGCATGCGCAGCCGCTTCTTCTGCGGGACGTCGCCGTTGATGGCTTCGGCCGGGAGCCCGTTGTGCTCCAGCAGCCGGGCGATGTCTTCCGCCGCGCGCTTGGTGTTGACGAAGACCATCGTGCGCCGGGCCTGCATGCTGCGCAAGAGACCGACGAGCAGTGGCCCCTTCTCCTCGTTGCCGGGGAAGAAGATTGACTGGGTTACCAGGTCGACCGTTTTCTTGTCCGGCTCGATCTGCACGGTTTCGGGATTGTTCATGTGCTCGTAGGCGAGTTCGAGCACGCGATGGCCAAGCGTGGCCGAGAACAGGAGGTTGAGGCGCTTGTCGGGCGGTGGCAGGCGCCGCAAGAGGAAGCGGATGTCCTTGATGAAGCCTAAGTCGAACATGCGATCGGCCTCGTCCATGACCAGCACCTGGGCATGGCTCAGCGTGTAGATGTGCTGGCGGAAATAGTCGATCAGCCGGCCGGGCGTGCCGATCAGTACATCGACACCTGCCTGCAATTGCTCCCGCTGTTTGTCATAGTCGGCGCCGCCATAGACCACGGCCATGCGCAGGCCTGTGCCACTGCCGAGTATCTCGGCATCGGAGTGGATCTGCACCGCGAGTTCGCGTGTGGGGGCGAGGATCAGGGCGCGGGGCGCAGGCTGGTTGCTGCGCTGGGCCGGGTGTTTCAGCAGGTGGTTGAACATGGCGAGGAGAAACGCGGCGGTCTTGCCGGTGCCGGTCTGCGCCTGCCCGGCCACATCCTTGCCCAGAAGGGCCACAGGTAGCGTCTGTGCCTGGATCGGCGTGCACTGCTGGAAGCCTGCGGCGCGGACGCCCACCATTATTTCAGGCGGCAGGTTCAGTTCGGAAAACAGGACATTTTGCTCGCGAGTCATTTCACCCTACAGTTGAATACGGACCGGCCCCTTGCAAAAGCCGGCGGGACAGGTTCAAATTGGCCAATCCGCCGCGTGCCTCTTCGGCTTCAGGGCTGCGGCAATACACAGATTTCAGACGGGCTATCCCAGCTTGGTAGGCCCCACTCAGTTAGCCCGAAGCTTAAGTTAGCCCGAATAGTTTTAACCCAGACGGGATACGCAGGAAGCCCCAGCTTCACAGCCCAGACAACGCTTCTCGATTTCGGATTGTGCCCTATTCAGCCCCGCGCTTCACGCCGGCTTCATGGAGAAGCCCGCCTGATGCCCCCGAAATGACTCCCGCGGAAGGCTCCGCCTGAGGCTGTTAGCGACGCCTGTTGCGTCGAATCTTCCCTGAAAACTCTTTACGAGACCCCATTTGACATTGAGCACCAGAGGACCATGAGCATAGTTCACGTATCCGACGACACTTTTGAAGCGCAGGTATTGAAGTCCAGCCGGCCCGTGCTGGTGGATTTCTGGGCCGAGTGGTGTGGCCCCTGCAAGGCGATTGCCCCGATGCTCGAACAGGTCGCTGTCGAGTATCAGGACCGCCTTGAGATCGCCAAGGTTGATGTCGAAGGCAGTCAGACCACGGCCATGAAATATGGCATTCGAAGCATTCCCACCCTGATGCTCTTCAAGGGTGGCGTCGTCGAAGCCCAGCACGTCGGCATGCTCTCGAAGGAGCAATTGCAAAAGCTCCTCGAAGCCAAGCTATAGCCGACGACCCACAGCAGTTCCAGATTCACTGCTTAATTCACCTCCAAGGATTCATGCATGAGAGGCTATCTCGGCAATTCAGCCCGCAATCGCTCCAAGGGCGGCGGCAATACCGGCGTCGGTAACACTGGCGGCGGCGGCGGCGGCGGCAACAACGGCAACAGCGGCGGCGGCCACCGCAATCGCAATGACGACATGAGCAAGCGCCCGCCGCGCCGGCGGATGGAACGCGACGAGATCGTGACCTTCACCGACGACGAGGTGATTCCAAAGAGTCAGCTCGAGGGAGGCGCCAATCTCCTGAGCCTCAATGAACTCAAGACCAAGCCGCCGGGCGAGCTCGTTGCGATGGCGGAGGCCATGGGCCTTGAGAACATGGCCCGGTCGCGCAAGCAGGACATCATCTTTGCGATCCTGCAGGCCCACGGGCAGAGCGGCGAAAACATCTTTGCCGACGGCGTGCTCGAGATCCTGCAGGACGGCTTTGGTTTCCTGCGCTCGGCCGACAGCTCCTACCTGGCCGGCCCTGACGACATCTACGTGTCACCCAGCCAGATTCGCCGCTTCAACCTGCGTACTGGCGACACCGTTTCCGGCCTGATCCGCGCACCCAAGGAGAGCGAGCGCTACTTCGCACTGCTCAAGGTCAGCGAGATCAACTTCGACGACCCCCAGAACGCGCGCAACAAGGTCCTTTTCGAGAACCTGAAGCCGCTGTTCCCAAAGAAGCGCCTGGGCCTGGAGCAGGGTAACGGGAGCACCGAGGACCTGACCTCGCGGATCATCGATCTCTGCGCCCCGATCGGCAAAGGCCAGCGCGGCCTGATCGTCTCGCCGCCCAAGGCGGGCAAGACGATGCTGCTGCAGAACATCGCCATGTCGATTACTTCCAACCACCCGGAATGCATCCTGATCGTGCTGCTCATCGACGAGCGGCCCGAGGAAGTGACGGAGTGGGAGCGCTCGGTGCGCGGTGAAGTGGTGTCCAGCACCTTCGACGAGCCGGCCAGCCGCCACGTGCAGGTGGCCGAGATGGTGATCGAGAAGGCCAAGCGTCT
>CAZPNN010000323.1:0-4904 GCA_964587605.1 uncultured Chromatiaceae bacterium | reverse complement strand
TGCTCGGCGAGATCTACACCGACCTCCCTCTGCCGGTCGACAAACCGGTAACCGATCACTGCGGCAGCTGCCGCGCCTGTCTCGACGTCTGCCCCACGCAGGCCATCGTCGCGCCATACGTGCTCGATGCCCGGCGCTGCATTTCCTACTTCACCATCGAGGCGAAAGGCCCGATCCCCGTCGAGTTCCGGGCACCCATGGGCAATCGAATCTTTGGCTGCGATGACTGCCAGCTGGTGTGCCCGTGGAACCGCTACGCCAGGCCCAGCGACGAACCCGCGTTTGCGCCCCGCCACGGTCTTGATGCCCCGCAACTGACCGAACTCTTTGCCTGGTCCGAGCAGGAGTGGTCGGAACGAACGGCCGGCAGCGCATTGCGTCGTCCCGGCTACCTCGGCTGGCTGCGCAACATTGCCGTTGCCCTCGGCAACGCGCCCTCGTCGCGGCCGGTCCTGGCCGCGCTGAAAAGCCGGGTCAGCCACGCGTCAGACCTGGTGCAAGAGCACGTGGCGTGGGCGCTGACCCGCCACGATGGCTCTAAAGGTTGACCAGCAGGTTGTCGATCAGTCGCGCCCGGCCGAGATGGGCGGCAGCCATGACCACGAGGCTGCGGCTTGCGGCACTCGCGGCGCTGAGATCGGCCGCGTTGCGGATGGCGAAATAGTCAGGGCGAAAGCCCGCGGCCACGAGGTCGGCCGTACCCTTCTTCGAAAGCGAAGGAAAGCTCCGCTTGCCGGCGGTTAACTTCGCGGCACAGTCGGCAAGGGCGCGATGCAGCCCTGCCGCCCGTGACCGGTCACCCGCGGCCAGATACTGATTCCGGGAACTCAGCGCGAGGCCGTCCGCCTCCCGCATCGTGGGACCGCCGACAATGCGGATCGGCAGGTGCAGGTCTGCCTGCAACCGGCGGATGATTACCAGCTGCTGATAATCCTTCTGGCCGAATACGGCGCTGTCCGGCCCGACAATATTGAACAGGCGTGTGACCACCGAGGCCACGCCGTCGAAATGACCGGGGCGAAATTCACCACAGAGAATCGTGGACAACCCGGGCACGGCAACCACGGTGCCACCGCTCTCGCCATCGGGGTAGATCTCTTCCACCGGCGGGGCGAACAGGATGTCGACGTTGGCGTGCGTCAGCTGCCGGCGATCGGCGTCCAGGGTGCGGGGATAGGCGGCATAGTCCTCGCCCGGCCCGAACTGGGTCGGATTGACAAAGATCGACACCACGACCCGGTCCGCCAGCGTGCGGGCGAGTTCCAACAGGCTCAGGTGCCCGGCGTGGAGATTGCCCATGGTGGGCACCAGCGCAATGCTGTCGTCGAACTGGCGCCAACCCTTAAGGTTCTCTCGCAGGCTTTCAATCGTGCGGACTGTCTTCAAAGGCTGAACCCGGACGTTGGCACGAACAATCAGGAAAAGCAGTGTTCGGCGGCGGGATAACTGCGATCTTTTACAGCGGCAACATAGGCCTGCAAGGCTTCCAGCGGCGACGACACCCCCTGCATGAAATTCTGCACGAAGCGTGGCAGGCGCCCCTGGGTGATGCCGAGGATGTCGTACAACACCAGGATCTGGCCATCGACGCCGGGACCCGCACCGATGCCGATCACGGGTACGGTTACCGCGTCGCGGACTGCCTGCCCGAGTTCGTTCGGCACGCATTCGACCAGCACGATATCCGCGCCGGCCTGCTCAAGCGCGACAGCGTCCTCGAGCATCCGCTCCGCCTGGGCCTGGTCCCGACCCTGAACCTTGAAACCGCCAATTTTGTGCACCGACTGGGGCCGCAAGCCCAAGTGGGCACAAACCGGGATGTCGTGGCTGGCCAGGTGCTCCACGATCTTCACCTGGCTGGCACCGCCTTCCAGCTTGACCATCATGGCGGCGCCCTCCTGCATCAGACGCACCGCGTTGTCGAGTGCCTGGGATGGCGTCGTGTAACTCATGAACGGCATATCGGCCATCAGGAACGCGCGCCCGAGCCCGCGCCTTACTATTCGCGAGTGGTAAATGATGTCCTGGACCGTGACCGGCACCGTGGTGTCGTGACCCTGCACGACCATGCCGAGGGAATCACCCACCAGTACCAGATCGGTGCCGGCCCGATCCACCAGCAGTGCAAAGCTCGCGTCGTAGGCCGTGAGGCAGGCGATGGGCTCGCCGGCTGCCTTCATCGCGCGCAGGGTCGAAATGGTGACCGGTGCCTCCGGTAAATCACGCTGTTGCAGTTGCTTGTACATGGTCCTTAGGCGAACGCCGAGGCTACGGGGTTGAAAAAATGCCGCCCGCTGCGGATTCGTCCGATCTGATCGAGAAGCAGGCCAAAGTGGGCGTCATTATGGACCGGGTCGATAATGGCCGCATTCACGATCAGGAGTGGCGCCGCGTCGAAATCGTGAAAGTAGCGCGCGTAGGCCTCGGCCAGCCGCTCCAGGTAACGCCGGCCGATGCGCTGCTCGAAGTCGATTCCCCGGCGGGCGATCCGGAACAGCAACGTATCCACAGGCGCCTGCAGATACACCACCAGGTCGGGAGTCGGCGCCTCGAAGTCCAGGGACTCGGCCACCTTGTCGTACAGGGCCAGTTCTGCCTCGTCTAAGTTGATCTCGGCGAACAGCCGATCCTTGTCCATCAGGAAATCGGAAATGCGCGTTTCGGCAAAAATGTCACTCTGCCGCAGCTGCTCGATCTGCTGGACACGCTGAAACAGGAAAAAGAGCTGGGCAGGCAGCGACGCACCCCGGGGATCCCGGTAGAAGCGTTCGAGAAACGGGTTGGCCTCCGGCTGCTCGAGAAGCAACTCGCCGTCCAGCGAATCTGCGAGCCGCCGCGCAAGGCTGGTCTTGCCGACGCCTATGGGGCCTTCGATGGCGATGTAACGGGAGTTGCCCATCTGCTGTTCTACTTGGTGCTGTTCTACTTGGTGCTGTTCACTTGGCCTGTTGTTCTTGTTGCTTGAAGGCCGCTACGAGGCGCCGGACCGGACCGAGCCCGGGTATGCGTAACCCCGGCGCGATCTCCAGCAACGGGAACAATACAAAATTTCGGCTCGCGATGCCCGGGTGCGGAATCACGAGACGGTCGGTGTCGAGGACCACGTCGCCGTACACCAGGAGGTCGAGGTCGATACGCCGGGGCCCCCAACGAACGTCCGAACGGCGCTCCCGGCCCTGCTGGCGCTCGATAGCCAGCAGGGCATCCAGGAGATCAACCGGGGGAAGCCGGGTGAGCAGCCCCGCCACCGCATTAACAAAGTCCGGCTGGGGTTGCGGGCCAAGCGCGGGGTTCCGCAGGGTGGCTGACCCGGTGACGCAGCGAGTGTCGGGCAGCGCCGACAGCGCCTGCAACGCGGCCTGCACCTGGCGCTCCGGGTCATCCAGATTGCTGCCGATTCCCACGTAGGCAGGGACCCAGACCGCGGCCGGCATCGCGCGCCTTCTAAACGGCCTGTTCTGCCGGTGGTTGTCGCTCTGAACCGCGGCCGCCGCCACGGCCCCCGTTGAATTCCCGGTGTTGCTCCTCGGGCGACAGGGACTGGATCCGCGTCCACCAGTCTGCCAGCTCCAGCGGCACCTCACCGAGCTCCGTTCGCAGCACGAGCAGGTCGTACGCGGCGCGAAAGCGCCGGTGCTGGAGCAACACGCTCGCGCGCCGCCCCTGCCGGCGGTTGAAACGGGGCTGCAACTGGAGCATTTCACGCATCGGCACCGAGAAGCGCCGCGGCAGGGTGATGCGCTCGATCTGCTCGATGGTGACTTCCAGACCGGCATCGATGAGCGACTGGACTTCGGCGAGATTGTTAGCCCGGCGCAGGGCGGCCGCGCGCTCCTGGACTGGCCCCCACAGGAGGACGCCAAACAGGAACATGGGCGTCACCGGCAGTCCGTCGACGATCCGCTGGTCGGTATTGGCGAGGGCACGCTCGATGAAGCGGTTGCGCCGCTCGTCCGGACGACCCCCGGCACCGCCGGCGAGCCATTCCGCCGTCGCCGGAAACAGGTGCTCGAACAATCCGTGGGCGCGCAGGCGCTGATAGCCCGCCAGCGCGTGGCCCGTCTCAAAGACCTTGAGGAACTCGTCGAACAGCCGCGCGGGCGGCACCCCATCAATGAGCGACCCCAGCCGCGCCATCGGCGCCGCTGCGTCCGGGTGAATGTCGAGATCCAGCTTGGCGGACAGCCGCGCCGCCCGGATCATTCGTACCGGATCCTCACGGTAACGCGTCTCTGGATCGCCTATCAACCGGATGCGGCGGGCCTCGATGTCCCGCATGCCATCAACGAAATCCCAGATCGAGTAATCGGCGATGTTGTAGTAGAGCGCATTGACGGTGAAGTCCCGTCGCCAGGCGTCCTCTTCGATTGAGCCGAAGGAATTGTCCTTGATGATGCGGCCGGTGTCGTCGAGGATCTGGCGATCCTCGCTCTCGAGGTCTTCGTTGCCGAGGCCCCGGAAGGTGGCGACCTCCACGATCTCGTCACGAAAGCGGACGTGAACCAGGCGAAACCGCCGGCCGATGAGCCGGGCGTTGCTGAACAGCGCCCGGACCTCCTCGGGGCTCGCGTCGGTGGCGATATCGAAATCCTTGGGCTGGCGATTTAACAGCAGGTCGCGTACGCCACCACCCACGATGAATGCCTGATACCCGCCGTCCTTCAGGCGATAGAGCACTTTCAGGGCGTTCCGGGAGATATTCGCGCGCGAAATATTGTGTTCGGACCGGGGAATGATGCGGGGCGAAACCGCGGTAGCAGTGGTTTGAGTCAAAAGAGCTCCGGCTTGAGCCAACGGCGAAGCTGCCTATAATAGCAGCCCCGCTACGGCGGCACAGTCACCAACGCTCCCTTCGTCTAGGGGTTAGGACGCGGCCCTCTCAAGGCTGAAACACGAGTTCAATT
>CAZPNN010000322.1:0-24441 GCA_964587605.1 uncultured Chromatiaceae bacterium | reverse complement strand
CGATCTGCCGGAAATCGATGCCGAGTGCCCGCAGCTTCCGGTACAGATGCGTCCTCTCCATGCCGACACGCTTTGCCAGCAATCCGACGCGGCCACCACACAGCGCCAGCTGCTGGGTCAGATAAGCGCGCTCGAATTTCTCACGGGCCTCACGAAGCGGCAGGCTGAGCAGATCCTGCTTTACCAGGGGCTCGGGATTACCGGTGGTTGGCACCAGGTGCTTCTCGAGTTCCGCAAGGCTGATTTCCTCAACGCCACCCGTCACGAGCAGGCGCCGGACGAGGTTGGTCAGTTCGCGCACATTACCGGGCCAGGGGTAATGGCGAAGGCGGTTCTGCGCTGCCAGACCGAAGCGGCGGAAGGTCAGTCCGTCGTCTTCCACGAAACAATCCACCGCGTAACGCAGCAGTTCCGGAACGTCTTCGTACCGGTCGCGTAGCGATGGCACGCGCAATTCAATGACTGTGAGCTGCGCCAGCAGATCCGGTCGTACCCGCCCGGCGTCGCCCGGAGTGAGCGAAGCAATCAGTCGCAGATCGAGCGGCACTGGCACGGACTCGCCGAGCCGGACGAAGCTGCCCTGCTCCAGAGCGCCTGCCAGCAAGCGCTGGGCTTCCGGACCCAGGTCCTGGAGATCGCGCAAGTACAGTACCCCGCCCGCGGCCTGCTCCAGCGCGCCCGGTTGGGGTTCACCATTCAGCACGCCGCCGAACAGCAGTGCCGCTGCGTTCTCGGCCGGGATCGCGCTGGAAGCCAGCTCAACAAAGGGGCGCTGGCTGCGGCCGGCCAGATCGTGGAGGTAGCGTGCAACCACGGTTCGGCCCGAGCCGGACTCGCCCACGATCAGCACGGGTTCGTGGCGCTTCGCCACCATGGCCACCTGATCGCGAAGCGCCCGCATCAGTGCGCTGCGGCCCCCTGGCGCCAGTCGCTTGAGCAGGGTGCGCGGCGCCGGCCGGCGGTCCGGCGGCAATTTGACGAGCGCCTTCTGCACGGTACGGAGGAGCTTGGCGAGCGATAGCGGCTTCTCGACAAAATCCACAGCACCGAGACGCGTGGCCTCGACGGCTGTTTCAACCGTCCCGTGCCCCGACAGGATCACCACCGGGCAGCGTGGCGCGCCTTCTCGCGCCCACTCGCGCAGGAGCGTGATGCCGTCTACGTCCGGCATCCAGACATCAAGGAGGATAAGGTCCGGCCGCTCGCGGCCGACTTCCACGCGGGCCGCGGCGGCATCGGCAGCCACGCTGACGGCGTAACCCTCATCCTCGAGGATGTCGCTAATGGTGGTGCGGATGTCATCTTCGTCATCCACCACGAGTATGTGTGCGGCAGTCATGCTCTTTCCCTCCACTGCTCGACGCCGGGGCCACGCTGCTCGCCCACTGCATCGCGGGCGGTCGCCCGGAAGGGCAGTCGCACGACGAGGCGGGCGCCCCGATCAGTCAGATTCTCGGCAGCAACACTGCCACCATGTTCTTCAACCAGCTTCTTTACAATCGCGAGACCAAGACCGGTCCCTTTCTTCTTGCTTGTCACGTAGGGCTCGAACAGGCGAGTCAGCACCTCTTTGTCGATTCCCGGGCCATTATCCGTCACGCTGATTTCGGCAAATGAGCGCTCAGCGCCAGCAACGCTGCGCGCCGCGATCTCGATCACGCCGTCGGTCTGTCCCTCGACGGCGTCCTGGGCGTTGCGAATCAGGTTATGGAGTAGCTGCCTGATGCGAACCGCATCAGCGTCCACCTCGAGCCCTTCTTCCAGTGCGAGCTTCACCTGCGGCTGGGTTTCCTGGGCCCGGTACAGCCACGCCACCTCGCGCACCAGCTGGCTCAAGTCCACACGGGCGATGCTGACTTCAGGGGAGCGCGCGTATTCGCTGAAAGCGTTGACCATGTCGCGCATGGCCTCAACCTGCTGGACGATGGTGTGGGTCGAGCGGTCCAGTACCTGTCCGGCCTCCTCGTCCATCGAGGGCAGGTAGCGGCGGCGGATGCGTTCGGCCGCCAGCCTGATCGGCGTGAGCGGATTCTTGATCTCGTGGGCAAGCCGCCGGGCCACTTCGCCCCAGGCAGCCTCGCGCTGCGCCACCAGCAGTTCGGTGACGTCATCGAAGACGATGATGACGCCGGTGGACAACCCGGCGAAAGCGGGTTCAGCCGCGCCGGTGACGTCGCCCGGGAGACCGGAACTGGCACAATTGAGGATGCGTCGCGCCGTATCCGTTCGCAGGACGATCTGGCCGCGCCACTGCCGATGCTCGCCTGCCAGGTGTGGCCGGCACGATTCGACGAACTGGGCCGGCAGGCTTCCCGCCTCTGCGATTTCATCGAGGGCGGCGCCGGCGCGGCCAGCAAGGTCTATGCCCAGAATGGTGCCGGCGGCATCGTTTGCGATCCGGATCCGGCCATCAGGTCCGATGGCGATAACGCCGGTGGACAGGCTGCCGAGAATGGCGGCCAGGTTCGCCCGCTCGCCTTCCAGCTGTTGCTGACTGATCCGGCTTTCTTCGCGCGCCCGCGCGAGCCGCTCGATCATGCCGTTGAACGATTCGATCAGGATGCCAACCTCGTCGGACGACCCCGGCGGGAGTCGCGTGTCAAAGTCGCCCTTGGCGACGGCCTCGGTTCCGGCGGCGAGTGACTCGATGGGTGCTGCCAGCCGACGTGCCAGGTAGAAAGCGCCGGTGGCCGCCGACAACAGCGACAGCAACAGGACCAGCGACAGGGTCAGGGTCAGGTTGTCCTTGAGCGGGTCGCGCAGGAAGCGCAGTTCCGCGTATCGCGTGTAGGTGTCCTGCACGGCATCGGCAAGTCGTCCCTGCCGGTCGCCAATCAGAAACACTGCCTGCAGGTACCGCCGTCCGGTATCCCGGCCGTCAGCCGCTGTTTCCCGGGGTATCGCCGCGGCCGCCCGAATCTGATAACTCGAGCTGCCGAGCGGTTCGAGGGCAACGAAACGCTGGTTCTGGCGTAATTCATACCGGACATCCTCCGACAGGCTCGGAGGAAGGGTGCCCGCGCGTGAGCTCGATGCCGCAATACGAAGACCTGCAGTGAACACCGTCAACTCCTCGGCATCAGAATCTGCCCGCAGCACGCTCAACGCGCGAGCCAGCGGTGCGCCGTCGAGATCGACGAGCACGGTGGCCAGCGCGCTCGTCTGCAACAGGCGGGAATTTACCTGCACGTCCAGCGACTCCTGGCTCAGGCGCAATGCCGATGAGAGTTCCTGCTCAAGATCAGAGTCGAACCAGCTGTCGATGCCGCCGTTGACGAACTGCAAGGCAAATAGATACACAACCAGCAGGGGCGCCAGTGTCAGGCCCACGAACAGGGCCACCAACCGGGCGCGCAGCCGCGCCCCGGGTACCCGCCGGCGGTAGTCGCGCACCAACCGGAAAAGATTGACGACGATCACCGCAAGCAGCACTGCGGCGGCAATGAGATTGACCGCAAGAATCAACACATGTCGGCGACCGAAGTCGGCGAGGCTGGGAGCGTAGCGCCCTAGCAGCAGCAGCGCTGCTGCGCCCATGCCCACGCCGCACACGGCAGCGATGATCGTCACATGACGCCGGATCTGGCTGCCGGAAAAGCGCTTCACGACTCGCTCTCCGGCTGCAGGCGCCAGCGGTACCACTCGCTTTCCAGCGTAAATTCGTCGTCCCAGAAGGCCAGCATGCGCAGCGGTCCCGGGAGCTGCTGCTGGTCGAGGACGGCGCGCAGACTCACTGCATACTTTTCGCCCTCGTCGATGATGGCGGCATCAATGAGCGGCAGGGACGTGATTCGACCAAGGTCGTTGAGGGCGGCATAGAGCGTCGTGTGTGTACGCTGGTCGCCGCTGTTCTTGTTTCGCACGAGATAGCCCCGGGCGAGTGGCTGCCACGACAGCTCGAAGTACTGGCGCAGCGATGCCACGTCCTCGTCCGGCAGCCAGCTTCTGTTCCTTTCGACCTCGACCTGCAGTTCGAAGGTCAGCGGAATCCCGCTCTGGAGAGCATCCAGCGTTTCGCGGTTTAAGCGGTATTCGATGTGCGCGTAGAGGTACCAGACACCGGCATTGAGCCGCGTGCTGGCATTACGGATCTCAAGGCCCGTCTCCTGCGCGTGCAGGGTTCCCGTGCACAGCATCGCGGCGAGGACGGCGAGTGTCGCCAGGGGGCCGGGATGAGGATTGTTGTTTTTCTGCACGTCAGAGGTGTCCCGCGCGCAACGCCGGCGGTTGGCTCTGCCCGCCGCAGTTCACTTAGGTCGCGGCGCCCATTAGAGCATAGTAGAACCCGTCGGTATCCCGGTCGCCCGGTAACAACTGCAACCCCGGCGCCGGGGTCTCCGGCAGGAGTCGGGCCACACCGGCCGCGAGAAAACCGGCCACCAGCTCCTGGTTCTCGGCGCGAAGCAGCGAGCAGGTGGCGTACAACAGGGTGCCGCCGGGCCGCAACAGCGGCCACAGTCGCTTAAGCAGCAGACGCTGACGGCTCGTAAACCCCGGCACGTCCGCAGCCCGGCGCAGCAACTTGATATCGGGGTGTCGGCGAATCACGCCGGTGGCGGTGCACGGCGCGTCCACCAGAATGCGATCGAAGGGCTGCCCGTCCCACCAGCTCGCCGGATCGGCGGCATCCCCAACGACCAGGGTGGCGCGGTGGCCAAGACGCTGCAGGTTGCTGTCGACCTGTGCCAGCCGTTCGGCAGAGATATCCAGCGCCGTGAGGTCGAGGTCGCCGCCCGCGCACTCCAGCAGGTGGGTGGTCTTGCCGCCGGGTGCCGCGCAGGCATCCAGCACCCGCATTCCTGGTTCCGGAGCCAGCAGTGGCGCCGCCAGTTGTGAGGCGGCGTCCTGGACGCTGACGAGGCCTTCAGCAAACCCCGGCAGCCGCTGCACGGGGACCGCCGTTTCGAGCTTCAGCGCGTCCGGCACACCCGGCAGCAGGCTTGTGCCAATGCCAAGCTCTGTGGTGACGCGGGCGGCGTAGTCGGCAACGCTCGCACGGTTGCGGTTTACACGCAGCCAGAACGGCGGGTGCTGCTGATTGGCGGCAACGATCTCCTGCCACCGGTCAGGCCAGTCGGTGCGCAGCTGCTGGAGCAGCCAGGCCGGGTGGGAATGCCAGCTGCCGGCATCAGCGCGCAGCCGCTCTAGCAGTTGTGGCGCCTCGCGCTGATAGCGGCGCAGGCTGGCGTTCACCAGGCCCGCCGCCCGCTCCTGCCTCAACAGCCGGGTGGCGGCCACAGTCGCGGAGACGGCTGCGTAGTCCGGCTGGTCAGGATCTGCCAGTTGGAACAGGCCGACGGAGAGCAGCCCTTCCAGCAGGCGATCGTCGCCCGTAAGCGGGCGATCCAGCAGTTCTTGCAACAACGCCTGGTGCCGGTGATGTCCACGAACCGCGCCAAAGGCCAGAGCGTGCACCTGGGCCCGATCCCGGTCCTCCAACTGCCGGATATCGGGGTCACCTTCAGTGCCGCCCGTGAGCACGGCATTGAGGGCGGCCTCGAGTGTCTGACCCCGCACCAGCACAGCCGCAACGGCGCGCGCCGCAAGGGCCCGCGTCAGCGCCCCGGTACTCATGTGGGCAAGAGCAATGGGGGCAAGAGCATCAGCCCGGTCCCGGCGTCGCGCCGGCGCCCAGCACCTTGCCAGCCAGCGCCCGCCCGCGGGCCAGGTCGGCCGCGGAAACCCGCTGACGGCCTGGCAACTGAACGGTGCGCATCCGCAGCCGACCCTCACCGGTCTGCACCTCGATACCCTGGGAATCGCTGCCGAGGATCTCGCCCGGCACGCGCCCGGCGTCCGGCGGCTCCGAGCCGAGCGGCTCGCTCGCGAAGCAGCGCAACTGCAGTCCGTCCAGCGTCGTTTCCGCGACCGGCCACGGGTTCCAGGCACGCACGTGGCGCGCGATGACAGCCGCGGATTCGCTCCAGTCGATGCGCGCCTCGGCCTTGCTGATGCGGCGGGCGTAACACGCGCCGGCCGCAGGCTGCGCCACGGCCGTCAGCCGGCCGGCCAGCAACGGTGCAATGATGGCGCTGAGCGTATCGGCGCCAAGCCGGGCGAGCCGTGCCTCGAGTTCGCCGGCCGTTTCATCCGCGCCAATGGCGAGCTTTGCCGTCGTGTACACCGGCCCGGTATCCAACCCTGCCTCGAGCTGCATGATGCTGACACCGGTCTCCGCATCGCCGGCCAGAATGGCGGCCTGTACGGGCGACGCGCCGCGCCAGCGGGGTAGCAGGGAGGCGTGCACATTCACGCAGCCGCGACGCGGGATGGCCAGTACGGCCGGCGGTAGCAGCAGCCCGTAGGCCACCACGACAATCAGGTCCGGCTCAAGTTCTCGCAGCACGGACTGCGGCTCGGCCGTTTTCAGGCTGGGTGGCTGAAGTACCGGTATGCCGAGCTCAAGTGCCAGCTGTTTCACGGGTCCGGCGGTGACTGCGCGGCCGCGCCCCGCGGGCCGGTCGGGCTGGGTCAGCACCGCAGCGGGGCGGTAGCCGAGATCCACCAGGCGCTGGAGTGTGGGCGTGGCGAAAGCCGGTGACCCGGCGAAAAGCAGGCGTGCGTTCAGATGACCGGCGCCCGGTCTCGTGACGGGCCCTGGCGCGGCGGCGATTGCGGAGCCGGGCCGTCTTCACCGTCCCGGCGGCGCGATTTGGCCGTCCGCTTCTTGAGGCGCTGGCGCTTCAGTTCCGACAGGTAGTCCACAAACAACTTGCCGTCGAGGTGATCTATTTCGTGCTGGACGCAGATGCCGAGCAGTCCATCCGCCTGAAACTCGCGACCCCTGCCATTGGCATCCAGGGCACGGACACGGACGCGCGCCGCACGCTCCACCCCTTCGGTGACACCCGGTACCGACAGGCAACCTTCGTCCCTGGTCTCCCGATCCTCGCGGGACAGGATCTCCGGATTGATGAGCACCCAGGGCTGGTCCCGGGTCTCGGACACGTCGAGCACAATCAGACGGATATGCCGGTCCACCTGAGTGGCCGCCAGCCCGATGCCCGGGGCCGCGTACATCGTTTCCAGCATATCGGCGACCAGCTGGCGGATTTCGTCCGTGACGGCCGGGACTGGATCGGCTTTGATCCGGAGCCGCGGGTCCGGGTACTCGAGGATTTTCAGGACCGCCATCGTGCGCCCTTCACAGTTTGGAGCTAAGTGCTATGTAAGTGGCTTGATTTTATGCTACATCTGCTGGGGCTTGGCTGTGGGTATCGGGTCAGCAAGGGGTTGCTGTGCTCGGGCCGTCCCCGGCGTCATCACGGACAGTGTAAGGGATGGAGTCCCCATGAAAATCTCCCGGATTAAAGGCCGGTCGGCCGCAGCATTGCTTGTTTCATTGGCTCTGGCCGGTGCAGCAAGCGGCCTTTTCGCGCAGCAGGGGGGCGGGATTCCGTTAAATCCGTCCCACCCTGACACCTACGTCGTCAAACGAGGTGACACGCTCTGGGATATCTCCAGCATGTTCCTGCGGGATCCCTGGTACTGGCCGGAGATCTGGTATGTGAATCCTCAGGTCGAGAATCCGCACCTTATTTATCCGGGCGATGTGCTGACGCTCGTCTACCTCGACGGCAAGCCCCAGATCCAGATGTCCCGCGGGGTGTCGGCCGGAGGCACGGACCGCCTGTCACCACGGATTCGTGCGGAACAGCTGACCGAGGCCGTGGACACCATTCCCTACGAGGTCATCGCGCCGTTCTTAAGCAGGGGAATGGTCCTTTCGAAGGCCGAGATTAATGGCCTGCCCCATATCGTCGCGCTGCGGGACGATCACCTGGTTGGCGCATCGGGCAACGACGCCTACGTCCGGGGCAAGATTGGCGGCGAGCAGTCCGTGTACAGCGTGGTCCACATTGGCGAGAAGCTGCGGGATCCCGACGACGGGGATGTCCTCGGTTATGAAGGGATTTATGTCGCCGATGGCCGCATCCGCCGCGGTGGTGATCCAGCCACTCTCGAGTTCAACAACTCGCGGCGCGAGGCCCTGAAAGGCGACCGGCTGATTGCCCAGAACGATCCGTTACCCCTGAACTTCGAGCCTCGTGCCCCCGACCGTCCCGTCGAGGGCCGGATCATGCACGTTGTCGATGGCGTGACGCAGATCGGCCAGTATCAGGTCATCGTGATCAATCGCGGCACCCGTCACGGGCTTGCGCCCGGTCACGTGCTGAGCATCTGGCAGGCCGGCAACAGGGTTGCCGATCCGCTCGATACTAGGCTGTTTAACCGCAAAGTGCAGTTGCCGGACGAGCTGGCGGGGACTTTAATGGTCTTCAAGACCTACGACCGCCTCAGCTACGCGCTGGTCATGCAGGCTGAGGGCCCGATCCACAAACTCGACAAGGTGCGCAACCCGAGCTGATCGTCCCGTGTCGTCCTCCTGACCGGAGGACATTCTGCGGCGGCGGTGGCTCGCCGCATAACTCATTGTGTCCACCGACAACTGGCTCTCACGGCCCGACGCTCATCTGCTGACGCCAGCCGATGCCGGCTATCCGGCGCTGCTTCGGGAAATCGCGAGCCCACCGCCGCGGCTGTTCGTCCTCGGCAATGTCGACGTGCTGACCTTGCCGCAGCTCGCCATCGTCGGCAGCCGGAACGCGACGCCAGCCGGCGCCGAAACCGCTCACAGCTTCGCATCACACCTTGCTGCGCGCGGGTTCTGCATCACCAGCGGACTCGCCGAAGGCATTGATGCGGCTGCCCATCGTGGCGCCCTGGAAGCGGCGGGACGGACCATCGCCGTGTGCGGCACCGGACTCGACATCGTCTACCCTCGCCGGCACGAGCAGCTGGCTGACAACATCGTTGCGTCGGGTGGCGCCCTGGTTTCCGAGTTTGCCCCGGGCACGCCGGTTTTTCCCGCCAACTTTCCACGCCGCAACAGGCTGATCAGCGGGCTGTCGGTTGGCACGCTGGTGGTCGAAGCCAGTTTGCGCAGCGGCGCACTGATCACGGCGCGCCATGCTCTGGAGCAGGGCCGCGAAGTGTTCGCAATTCCGGGCTCGATACATAACCCGGTTGCGCGGGGCTGCCATCGCCTGATCCGCAACGGCGCGAAACTGGTAGAGACGGCCGACGACATCGTGGAAGAACTCTGCGGGTTGCTCGCAAGCCTGCGACAGTCCACCGCGGTCGGGCCCGGGGGAAATGCACCGGAGTTCGCGGGCAGCGCGGCAGAACCGGATGCGCAGTACGCGCAGCTGCTTGCTGCGATGGCATGGGATCCGGTCGATGCTGACAGCCTTGTAATCCGCTCCGGATTGACGATCGGAGAGGTTTCCTCCATGCTCCTGCTGCTTGAAATGCAGGGATCGGTGCGGGCACTGTCCGGTGGCCGCTATCAAAGGCTTACGTAAAAGAGGGAGCGGCTGCACATGAGCGATACCGTTCTCGACGTACTGCTGTACCTCTTTGAAACCTATTCCGAGCATGAACCCGATGCCGCCAACCAGGACGTGCTCCGTCAGGAGTTGCTGAAGGCCGGATTTGGCGAACCGGAGGTCGATAGCGCGCTGGACTGGCTCGATGGCCTGAACGAGACCAGTGCGCCCTTTGCCGGCGTGCCCGGCGAGCGCTCGATCCGGGTCTACAACAATGTGGAACTGCGCCGGCTCGACCTCGAGTGCCGGGGCTACCTGCTATATCTCGAGCAGATCGGTATCCTGTCCGCCGCGCAGCGCGAGGTGGTCATCGACCGCCTCATGGCGCTAGGCTCCGGCACGGTCGACAAGGAACAAGTGAAGTGGGTGGTGCTCATGGTGCTGTTCGCTCAACCCGGCCAGGAAACTGCGTTCTCACGCATGGAAGACCTTGTCTTCGAAGAGAGCTCCGGCGCGATGAATTGAGCGAAATTGCGTCATGCTTGAATCCAAGCCGCGCCTCCGTCGCGGCTTCGTCGTCTTAAGAGGATTGAATGACTAACGTCGTCGTCGTCGAATCGCCTGCCAAGGCCAAGACCATCGAGAAGTACCTGGGCAAGGACTTCAAGGTGCTGGCCTCCTACGGCCATGTGCGCGACCTGCTGGAGAAGGACGGCGCGGTAGATCCTGACCACGGCTACGCCATGAAGTACGTAGTGGCCGAGGACAAGGAGAAGCACATCAACGCCATTGCGTCCGCCCTGAAAAAGGGTGGCGCGCTTTACCTGGCGACGGACCCGGATCGTGAGGGAGAAGCAATTTCCTGGCACCTGCAGGAAATCCTCGGTGAACGGGGCCTGCTCAAGGACCGGCCGGTCTACCGTGTGGTGTTCTACGAAATCACCGAGCGCGAAGTGCGCGAGGCCATTCAGAATCCGCGCGATGTCTCGATGGATCTCGTCAACGCCTATCGCACACGGCGAGCGATGGACCACCTGATCGGCTTCAAGCTGTCGCCGCTGCTGTGGCGCAAGATCAGCCCCAAGCTGTCCGCTGGCCGCGTACAAAGCCCTGCGCTGCGCATGCTGGTGGCGCGCGAGGAGGAGATCGAGGCCTTTCGCAGCCAGGAGTACTGGTCCATCGAGGCCGCCACGGGCACGGCGCCCGGCGTGTTTACGGCGCGCCTCGTCGAGTACGCCAGCCGCAAGGTTATCGACACGTTCAACCGCGAGAAGCCCGAGACCTTCAGCTTCCAGAACGAGGCGGCGGCGACCGAGGCCCGGACAACGCTCGAGGCGGCTGCCAGCGGGCAGTTACGGGTCAAGGGCGTGGAGCGCAGCCAGCGCCGTCGTCGTCCGGCCCCGCCCTTTACAACCTCAACGATGCAGCAGGAAGCCTCGCGCAAGCTTGGCTTCCGGGCGCGCAACACCATGCAGGTGTCCCAGAAACTGTATGAAGGCATCGCGATACCCGAGGGCACTGTTGGCCTGATCACCTACATGCGTACGGACTCGGTCAACCTCGCCAGCGAAGCCGTGGAAGACATGCGGGGTTTCATCGTTGAGCGCTACGGCAAGGCCAGCCTGCCGGCAGAGCCAAACACCTATAAAACCAAGGCCAAGAATGCCCAGGAGGCGCACGAGGGCATCCGGCCGACCAGTATCCGGCGAGTGCCGGAAGACCTGCGAAGTTTCCTGACCGACGAGCAATTCAAGCTGTACAGCCTGATCTGGAAGCGCACCATCGCCTCGCAGATGGAGCCTGCGGTCTACGACATGCTGGCCGTGGACCTGGTGCCGGCGCAACGCGCCGAGGCCGGCCGGTTCCGGGCGACGGGTTCCACGCTGGTGAGTCCCGGCTTTATCGCGGTCTATCTCGAAGGCCGCGACGAAGGCGGGGATGACGATACCGACGTGAAGTTGCCTGCCGTCCAGCAGGGCGACCTGCTGCCACTCGAGGCAATCAAGCCGACGCAGCACTTCACGGAACCGCCCGCCCGCTACACCGAAGCCAGCCTTGTGAAGGCCCTGGAGGAGCACGGCATCGGCCGACCTTCCACCTACGCCACAATCATTTCGACCCTGTTGAACCGCAATTACGCCGAGCTGAAGGGTCGCGCGCTCAAACCCACCGACGGCGGTCGCGTCGTCGGCGGCTTTCTTACCGCACACTTCAATCGTTACGTGGACTATGACTTCACCGCCCACATGGAAGACGAGCTCGACGAAGTTTCCCGCGGTGAGCGCGACTGGGTGCCGGTGCTCGAGGAGTTCTGGAAGCCCTTTGCCATCCTGCTCAAGGAAAAGGAAAAGTCAGTAACCCGCGAGGAGGCCGTGCAGGTGCGCGAACTCGGTACGGACCCTGGTTCCGGGCGGCCCGTGTCGGCACGTTTTGGCCGTTATGGCTCCTTTATCCAGATCGGCCGGCGGGAGGACGAGGAAAAGCCCAGGTGGAAGGGACTGCAGCCCGGCCAGAGCATGTTCACGATCCAGCTGCCCGATTCCCTCGAGCTGTTCAAGCTGCCGCGCGCGCTCGGCAACCTGCCGACCGGTGAGCCGGTCAGCGCCAACACCGGCCAGTTCGGGCCCTATGTGCAGTACGAAACCGTGGATCCATCCACTGGTGAGGTGAAGAAGAAGTACGTCTCCCTGGTTGAACACGAGCCCCTCAAGATCACCCTTCCGGAAGCCGTCGAGGTCATTCGCGCCAAACAGTTGGCCGATGCCAACAAGCTCATCAAGGACTTTGGCAGCGAGAACCTGCGCATCCTGCATGGGCGCTGGGGTCCGTACCTGACTGACGGCGAGAAAAATGCCCGGCTGCCGAAAGATCGCGAGCCGGAAACCGTGACCCTTACTGAAGCCCGGGAACTGATTGCGAATGCGCCCCTGCCCAAGCGCCGCTGGGGCCGGCCGGTGACCAAGAAGAAAGTGGCCAGGAAGACTGCAAGAAAGGCAGCAGACGCCACGAGCGGCAATGGCGCGACCGCACCGGATGCCAGCAAGCCCAGTTCAGCGAAAAAGAAGCGCAAAAAAGTTGCGACAAAGGCCGTAAAAAAGGTGGCAAGAAAGGCTGCAGTCAAGGCAAAGCCGGCCGATGACGACGGCGCTGAGCCCGCGGCCGATTAGGGGGTCTCGAATTCCTTGACATGCCGACTTACTGGTAACTTACTGCCATTTAAGCGACAACTCTCGATCCCGGCTTCCTGTGTTAGCCTCACCACTGAACAAAAGCGGCTAAACCTCTGCCGGACATAAAAAAACCCGAGCCTGCCCGTGCGTTCCCTGTACATCAGCTGCCTGCTCCTGACGCTGCCCTTGGCCCACGGCCCGGTCGCGGCGGCTAACCTGCGGGCGGTTGAAGGTACGCGCCTGCAAGCCATCAAAGCGACCGTCGCCGACTCTGAAACGCAGGTTTACATCGTCCAGTTCCGGGCCCCGGCGGCGATCGCGGAGCGAAGCCTGCAGGTTGATGACGGGACCGGCAGCGGGGAGTCCCGGCCAGGATCACTACGGACGCGAAGTCACCGGGCCGGGGCAGGCCGCCAGCGCCGCTTTGACGCCGGCGCGCCCGACGTCCGGCGTTACGCCGAGCGCCTGACGATCCAGCACGATGCCGTCCTCGCCTCGGTCGGCGCCGGTAACGACAAGCTCTACAGCTACCGCTACGCACTGAACGGTGTCGCCGTGCGCCTCAATCCCGCCCAGGCCCGCAAACTCCGCGCCCGGAAGGACGTTCGCAACGTCTGGCAGGACCGGCCCAAGTTCGTCGAGACCAACGCCAGTTCGGGCTTTCTCGGTCTCGCCTCGGCCAAAGGGGGCTTGCACCGGGACCTCAGGCTTAAGGGCGAAGACATCGTCATCGGCGTCATCGACAGCGGCGTCGCCCCCGGTCATCGCAGCTTGAGCGACAAGCAGCCGGCGAAGCGGCCGCGCCTGTGCAGGTCGGACTGGAGTCAGAGTTCCCTGCTCGGCCGCTGGTTGTGCTACCGCTTCAAGAAGCGCCCGGACATCCTCGTGTACAGCCCGCTCCCCGGCTGGCGTGGCGAGTGCGAAACCGGCGACGGCTTTCTCACCACCTACTGCAACAACAAGCTGATTGGCGCCCGTTACTACATCGACGGCTTCCTGGAACAGTACGACCTCGACGAGAACGAGTTCATCTCGCCCCGGGACGTGGACGGACACGGCACCCATATCGCCACGACCGCAGCGGGGAACCCCGTTGAAGCGACGCTTGCCGGCACGTTCGTCGCCAAGATCAACGGCGTCGCGCCGCGCGCCCGGGTCGCGGTCTATAAGGCCTGCTGGCTGGAACCCGGGCAGCTGCGCGGCACCTGCAGCACGGCCGATCTGACCCGGGCCATCGAGGATGCCGTAGCCGACGGCGTGGACATCATCAACTACTCGGTGGGCAGCAACGACGATATCAACGACGCAGACGACCTGGCCCTGCTGGCCGCCGCCGACGCGGGCGTGCTGACGGTCGCGGCCGCGGGCAATGAGGGACCTGCGCCGGAATCGGTGCTGTCGCCGGCCGCCGCGCCATGGGTGCTGGCCGTGGGCGCCTCGAGCCGGACCGGCGATCGCTTTCGCGAGGCCATTCGCGTGAACAGCCCTGTTTCCGTCAAGAAGGATTACCCGGCAATGGAGGCGGGCTTCACGCCGCGGCTCAAGGACGTGGGCCCGCTGACGCTGCGGCTGGTCCTGGCGGACGACGATATTATTGGCAGCTTCGACGGCAGCCCGGGCACGACCTTCGACGGCTGCGAAACCATCGTCAATACCGCCGAGATCAAGGACCAGATCGCGCTGCTCCAGCGGGGCGGCTGCACCTTCGAGACAAAAATCCGCAACGCGCAGACAGCCGGGGCCAAGGCGGCGCTGGTGTTCAACAACCAGGGCGAACCGATCCTGATGACTGGCGTCCGCAACTCGGTCCGCATTCCCGCGCTCATGATCGGCCAGGCGGACGGCCAGCTGCTCCTTGAGCGGCTGGTCGACGAGGATCCGGTGGAGGTCACGCTGGACAAGCAGATCTTCCTGACCGTCCGCGACCAGGGCAACGAGATGCAGGCCTTCTCGGCGCGCGGTCCCAGCCCGTGGGAGCCGAACGTGCTGAAACCCGATGTGACCGCGCCGGGGGTGGACATCCTCGCCGGGCACACGCCCGATGTTGCCAACAATGTCCGGGGCGAGGCCTTCCAGTATTTATCGGGCACGTCGATGGCCGTTCCGCACGTGGCCGGCATCGCGGCGCTGCTGAAGGAAGCTAACCCTGACTGGAGTCCGGCCGCACTGAAGTCTGCCCTGGTCACCACGGCACGACAGGACGTCCGCAAGGAAGATGGCAGCACGCCGGCCGATCCCTTCGATTTCGGGGGCGGGCACCTGGTGCCGAATCGCGCCGTGGCCCCGGGCCTGGTCTATTACGCGGGCAGTAGCGACTTCGATGCCTTTCTCTGCGGGCGCGGCGAGGAGCGGCTGAACGTCAATTGCCCCGCGCTTGAAGCGGCCGGCTTCGCGACCGAGGCCAGCAATCTCAACCTGCCGTCCATCGCCCTCAACGAACTGGTCAGCGAGCAGCTCGTCCGGCGTCGCGTGACCAACGTGGGGCCCGACGCCCAGTTCACCGCGAGCGTAGCCCCGCCAACCACGATTGATGTGGAAGTGACGCCGTCGGTACTGTCGCTCGCCACCGGTGAAAGCGCCGACGTCGAGATCCGGCTGACCACCAACGGCACGGACTTCGACACCTGGCAGTTCGGCACGCTGACCTGGTCCAGCAGCGACGCGACAGTGCGCACCCCGCTCGCGATTCGCGCGCTGTCATTTGCGGCGCCGCCGCTGGTTCGTGGTTCGGGAGCGGCCGGCAGCACCGACGTCGCACTGCGCGTGGGCTACTCGGGGCGCTACCAGCCCGTGCTGAGCGGCCTGGAAAGCAGCGGTCAGAGTCAGTCCGAAACCATCCGGTCGCAACTGACCAACAGCGTGACCGATGACCCGGATGACGACTACGTGTTGGTGCAGCCCACGGCGGGAACGCCGCCCGCCGGCGTGCGGCGGATTCCGATCATCGTACCCGCCGGCACGCGCTACCTGCGCGTGGCCCTGACCAACCAGAACAGCAGCCCGGGCGCCGACCTCGACCTGTACCTGTGGTACTGCCCTGGCTTCGGCGAGTGCACCGGCATCACGACACCGAGCGTCAATGACGAGTCCGACGAGATGATCAACCTGATTCCACAAGTGGGTCAGGAATTCATCGATACAGGCGCGTACTACGTGGACGTGCACGGCTACGATGTCCCCACCGGCATCGCCACCTTCCGGCTCTTCGTCTGGACGGTCGGCGCGAACCGCGGCAACGCCACCGTCGATGCGCCATCCAGCGTGACGGCGGGGACTGCTGACGTACTGACGATCAACTGGCTGAATCTGGAGACCGGCCTGCACCTCGGCCTGATCACGCACTCGGACGGCAGGAAGACGCTCGATCAGACCGTGATCGAAGTCACCGCTCCCTGAGGCTGTCGACGCCCATACTGCCTGCGGGTGGTGCTTTCTTAGATTGGGGCGGCAAGCATGACGGCGGACTCCCGGGCCTTGCAGTTCGTTCAACAGCTGGCGGCGAATCTCAAGCCCGAGCTGGATCTGCCGGCATTTCCCCAGGTAGTACGCCGGCTGTAGATCGCGCTGGTCCGCGATCAGACGACGATCAAGGAAGTCGTCGACATCATTTCATCCGAACCGGTGCTGAGCGCGCGGTTCATGCAGATGGCGAATTCGGCCGCGATGAACCCCAACAGGACGCCGGTTGCCAGCCTCAACAATGCCGTGAACCGCCTGGGCTTCAATCTGGTGCGTACGGTATCCACCGCATTCGCGCTCCGGCAACTTAGCCGCGACAGCTCGCTCAGTGCGATCCGGCCGGATCTGGAACAAGTCTGGAAGACCAGCAACGAGATTGCGTCAATCTGCTTCGCTGTTGCCAAGCAGGCCTTCGGTCGCCAGCCCGATGAAGCGATGATGGCAGGGCTGCTGCATTCAATCGGCCGCCTGTACATCATCATGCACGCCCACCACAACGATCCGACGATGCGGGACGATCCTGCGTTTGCGGCGACGCTGGAAAACTGGCAACCGGTCATCGGCCGGGCAATTCTCGAGGCCTGGGGCCTGCCCCAGCGCATCTGCGATGCCGTGGGTAACCAGGATTACCTGCTCGGCGGCGAATCGGCCGATCTGGAGCCCCTTACGCGGCTCCTGTCCGCGGCGAAACTGCACTATCGCCTCGACGCGGAACCGGAATTACGCGCAGAGCATCCGGACGCTGACATCCTGTTGAGCAGCGTGAACCTGGGCAAGGGTTCCTTCATGGATCTCATTACTGTCAGCCAGGCCGATATCGCACAGATGCAGCAGGCGCTGGCTGCCTAGCGGCGATAGAGCAGAAGGCCTGCCACAGCCACCGCGCTGAACGAGGCCCCGGCGTAAAACGTGGCCGATGCGCCTGCGCTTTCCCATAGCAGCCCCGCCAGGGTGCTTGCGGCCAGCAGGCAGATGCCTGTCATCAGATTAAAGAAGCCGAAGGCAGTACCGACCCGCTGTGGAGCGACTGCATCCGCAACGAGTGCGGCCAGCAGTCCTTGCGTAAGCCCCATGTGCAGGCCCCAGAGGGCAACACCGGCGAAAACGGCGGCGGTGGACGACGCCGTCGCGAGAACCATGTCGGCAAGGATCAGGACCGCCAGACCCCAGCAAAGCAAGGTTCGGCGCGACCATCGACGTGCTGCAAGGCCCGTGGGGTAGGCGGAAGCGGCATAGGCCAGGCTCAGCACCATGATGATTGCGGGCACCCATTGCAGGGGCAGGCCGAGTTGCGAGGCGCGAAGGACCAGAAAGGCCTCGCTGAAGCGCGCCATGGCGATCACGGCGCCGAGGCCAACAACTGCCCAGTAACGGCGCCCGAGCGAACGCAGCTGCTCGTTCCAGGCCAATCGGGTCCGGAGCGGGCCTGCCGTGCTCCTCCGGTCAGACGACTCGGGGCGTCGGTCCTCGACGCCGAAAATCAGCAGCAGCACCGCGAGTGCAGCCGGCACAACGGCCACCCAGAGCACGAGGCGCAAATTGTTTTGCCATAGCAACAGCAAGCCGATGGCCAACAGCGGCCCGAGGAAGGCGCCGACGGAGTCGAGTGACTGGCGAAGGCCATAGGCGGCATTGCGCTGGTCGGGGGCCACGAGATCGGCAATCAGCGCGTCCCGGGGCGCGCCGCGAATACCCTTGCCGATACGGTCCAGGAAGCGCGCTGTCAGCACCCAGGTGACGGATTCGGCCAGTGGAAACAGCGGTTTTGTCAGTGCGGCGAGGCTATAGCCCACCAGAACGAGACCCTTGCGCCGTTGCCACCGGTCACTGAGCGCGCCGGAGAAAACCTTGGTGATCGCGGCTGTCGCCTCGGCAATGCCTTCGAGAATACCGACAGTGATCGCGCTGGCGCCGAGTACCGTGACCAGAAACACAGGCAGGATGCTGTGGACGAGTTCGGACGATGCGTCCATGCAGAGCGAAACCAGTCCCAGAGCAATAACGCCGCGGGGAAGGTCACGGGAGGGGCGCTGCGCTCGGGACGGTGCCGTAGAACTCACCCGCGGAGGGTAGCGTGGCACTCCGCGTGACGAAAGCAGCCCACCAGGTGATCGTTGATCAGTCCCGTGGCCTGCAGGTGCGCATAGAGCGTGGTGCTGCCCACAAAGCGAAAGCCGCGCTTCTTCATGTCCTTGCTCAGCGCATCCGACTTAGGGCTGGTGGCCGGCACGTCCGACTGACTGCGCCAGCGATTGCGCAGCGGCCTGCCGTCGACGAAATTCCAGATGTAGGCATCGAAGCTGCCGACCGCCGCCTGAAGCTCAAGAAATGCGCGTGCGTTGTGCACGGTTGCGGCCACCTTGAGGCGGTTGCGGATGATGCCGGGGTCCTGCAGCAGTTTTTCAATGCGGGCGGGGGTGAAACGGGCAACCTTCACGGGGTCGAAGTCGGCAAAGGCACGGCGATAGCCCTCGCGACGGTGCAGGATGGTGGACCATGACAGTCCCGCCTGCGCACCCTCGAGAATCAGGAACTCGAACTGCTTCCGGTCGTCGTGGACGGGCACGCCCCATTCCCGGTCGTGGTACTCAAGGTAGGTCGGGCTGACGCCTTCCGACCAGGGGCAACGCCTTAGGGGCTTGGGCTTGAGGGGCTTGGGCTTGACGGGCTTGGCCATTCCAGATTCACCTTAGCGAGTTTGGGGCTGCCGACGCGAGCCGACTTTCTGGTCAAAACACGCTTTAAGGGCGGTTCGGCACTCGACAGTGGCTGCATTATGGAAAAAGATACGGCTATTCGGGAGTTTCCAGGGGGCCGGGACAACATCATGACGGACCGGTACGGGGTCATCGGCCATCCGATAGCCCACAGCAAGTCGCCCGTGATCCACCGCCTGTTTGCTGATTTGACAGGCCAGGATCTCAGCTACGACGCCATCGACATTTCGCCCGAGGAACTCAGCAACCGGGTCCGACAGCTTTTTGGCGAGGGTTTCCGGGGCCTGAACGTCACGGTGCCCCACAAGACCGAGGTCGTGAAGCTCACCTCGCGACTGACCTCGCGGGCCGAACTCGCCGGCGCGGTCAATACGCTGATTGTGCATGCGGACGGTGTGATCGAAGGCGACAACACCGACGGTACGGGACTCGTCAATGACCTGCGCCAGAACCTGCGTACCCGTCTTGCCGGCACCCGGATCCTGATTCTTGGCGCCGGCGGCGCCACGCGCGGCATTATCCCCGCGCTGTTCGACACCAAACCCCGGGACATCATGATTGCCAATCGCACCGTGGATCGGGCCCAGGCACTGGTGCAGGATTTCCGGATGCTGGGCAAGATTGCGGCCTGCCAGTTCCAGGAACTCGGTGGGCAAAGCTTCAATCTGGTAATCAATGCCACGTCCGCCGGTCTCAAGGGCGAGATGCCGCCGTTCCCGGGGTCGATACTTGGCCCTGAAACGCTCTGCTACGACCTGTCCTACGCCATGCAGGACACGCCTTTCATCACGTGGGCGAAGGAGAACGGCGCCGGCCGTGTGGCCCAGGGCTGGGGCATGCTGGTGGAACAGGCCGCGGAATCGTTCTACGCCTGGCGCGGCGTGCGGCCGGACACCCGGTCCGTGATCGCCAGGCTGCCCGGCTCACCCGGCGCTACCGACACGATGAAGAAGCGGCTGGCGTAGCCCGGCTCGCTGGCGGCCTCTGTCCCAGGCTGCATTTCCTCGCTAAATCACCAGCTTCCTCGGGGGAATTCCGCGCCGTCGGTAGCTACCCTGCCTTTCCGATTTCCCGCCTCAAGGATATACTTCTGGACACCTGTATATCATCCGGGGTCGAGACCATGAAAGTAGCGCGTTGGGGTAATAGTCTGGCTGTGCGCTTGCCGGTCACTGTCGTGGATGCCCTGAAGTTAAAAGAGGGCGAGGAGATCATGATTCAAATCGCTGGTGCCCGGACACTTGAGGTTTCGCGCAAGCCAAATGCCCGCGAGTTACTCAAGGACCTTCGCAAGTATCGTGGCGTGCTGCCGGCCGACTTTAAGTTCGACCGGCTTGAAGCCAGCGAACGACCATGGGTCAAGAAGTTTCCTGGGTAGGAAAGCATGCAACGCGCCTTCTTTGACACCAACGTTCTCATCTACCTGATCACTGATGATGCACAGAAGGCGGAGCGTGCCGAGGAACTGATCAGTGAAGGCGGCGCCGTGTCGGTGCAGGTACTGGACGAGTTCGTGGCCGTCGCCATCCGGAAGTTCGGGAAACCGTGGAATCAGATACGACATACCCTGACCGTACTCAGATCGATTCTCGAGGTCTGTCCACTCACCATCGAAACGCACGAACGGGCCCTGGATCTCGCGGAGCGCGATGGCTGGCACATCTACGATGCCCTTGTCATCGCCGCGGCGCAATTAGCGGAGGCCGACATCCTCTATACCGAAGATCTGCAGTCCGGTCGACGAGTCGATAGAAAGCTGCGGATTATTAATCCTTTCTAGCCCTACCGCATCGTCACGAGTTCTTCCGCGGCGGTCGGGTGAATCGCTACCGTGTCGTCGAAGTCCTGCTTGGTGGCGCCCATCCGGATCGCCACGGCGAAACCCTGCAGCATCTCGTCGGCGCCCGGCCCGAGGATGTGACAACCCACCACCTTCTCGTCGGCGCCAGTGGTCACCAGCTTCATGCGCGTCTTCGGCTTGTGCTCGGTGATGCTGTTGTAAAGCGGAACGAACTCCGAGGTATAGCACTTCACCGGCGCACCGAAGTGCTGGCGTGCTGCGGACTCGCTGAATCCGCAGGTACCGATGGGCGGGTGGCTGAAGATGACGGTGGGAATGTAGTTGTAGTCGAGATGGCGGCCAGCCATGTCGCCAAAGACGCGGTCTGCGGTTCGGCGACCGGCGGCGACGGCAACCGGCGTGAGCGCCGCGCGACCGCTAACGTCGCCGAGCGCGTAGATGTGCGCCACGTTCGTGACCTGGTACTTGTCGGTCGTGATGAACCCTTTCTCGTCAGTGAGCACACCAGCGGCCGCCAGATTGAGGTCGCTCGTCGAGGGTTGGCGCCCCACGGCCCAGATCAGCGCATCGAACGGACCGTGGTTGCGGCCGTCCGCGGTCTTCAGTTCAAGCCCTTCCTTGCTGCGGGTGAGTCCCGCCGGCGTGGCCTGGCTCACCAACCGGATGCCATCCTCCGCCATCGCGTGGAGCAGCCCTTCCTGCAGATACTGGTCGAAGTCCCGGAGCACGCTGTCCTTCCGGACCAGCAGGGTGACCTCCGAGCCCAATGCACGCAACGCGCCGGCAAACTCCACGGCGATATAGCCTGAGCCCGCGATCGCCACCCGGTGCGGTCGGCTCGTGAGCCTGAAGAAATCATCGGAGGTGAGGCCGAGCTCGTGCCCGGGGATCGGCGGCACCATTGGCCGACCACCCGTCGCCACGATGATGTGCTTGCCGGTCAGCACACGACCAGCGGCCTCGACCGTGTGCGGGCCGGTGAACTGGCCACGGGCCGCGATGTAGTCGATGCCCTTCTTTGCCAGGTTCCGCTCGTAGATGCCGTTCAGGCGCTGGATATACGCCTGCCGCTTCGTCACGAAGGCGGCCCAGTCGTGGCCCTGAACCTTCAGCTCAAAACCGTAGCCACGGGCGTCTTGCATGGCGTGTGCCAGGCTGGCCGCGGTAAAGGTGATCTTTTTGGGCACGCAGCCCACATTCACACAGGTGCCACCGAGGGGGGCCGGCTCGATCAGGGCCACTTTGGCGCCGTATTCCGCGGCCCGCTGCGCCGCCGCCAGACCGCCGCTGCCCCCGCCGATCGTGATGAGGTCGAAATGCTCCGCCATGTTGAAGGTCCGGTCGTTCGGGGCCGGGAGTGTAGCAAGGACCCTGTTTGGGGCTGGATGGGCTTTTCCGTTAGCATTTCCGGATGCAAAACAACCCGCTGCTCACCGCCGATGGTCTCCCCGCCTTTGCGCACATCCGGCCGGAGCACGTAGAGCACGCTGTTCTCGCCACGATTGACGCTAATCGAGCGGAACTGGACCGGTTGCTGACCGCCGCCGACCACGGTGAGCTCGACTTCGATGCGACGGTGCTACCCATCGAACGCCTCGGCGACCGGCTCCACCGGGTGTGGGCGCCGGTCCAGCACCTTCAGGCCGTGGCCAATACCCCGGAACTCCGCGCCGCCTACAACGCCTGCCTTCCCGCCATCTCACGCTACGCGACAGAGCTCGGTCACAACCAGCGGCTTTACGAGCTGTACAAGCGGCTTGGTGATCGGTCGGAGAACGCGCGCGGCGAAGGCGCCGAACGGTTGATCGAGCTGGCGATCCGCGATTTCCGCCTCTCCGGCGTGCACCTCGCGCCGGAGCAGAAGGCGCGCTTCCAGGCAATCATGGAGGAACTGTCCACGACTGAAGCCGGTTTCGAGCAGAACGTACTCGACTCCGCGGCTGCCTGGTCCCTGCACATCGCTGAGCCGGCCCGGGTGACGGGCATACCGGCAATGGTCCTCGAGCTGGCGGCAGAGCAGGCTCGCGCAGCCGGAAAATCCGGCTGGCTCTTCAAGCTAGACCAGCCGACGTATGTCGATGTTGTCACGCACGCGGACGATCGTGAGCTTCGGCAGGCCGTCTACCGCGGCTGGGTCACGCGGGCGTCCGACGAGGCCGACTTTTCTCCGGGCCACGACAACAGTGCGCTGATCGAAAAAATCCTGGCGCTCCGGCACGAGGCTGCCGGCATCATCGGGTACCCGAACTTCGCGGCCTATTCCCTGGCCACCAAGATGGCAAAGTCGGTGGACGAAGTGCGTGAGTTCCTGATCGAGCTCGTCCGTCATTCCCGCGACGCCGCGCGCCGGGAGCTCAGTGAACTTGAAACCTTCGCCGGTATGGCGCTTGAATCGTGGGACATCGCGTACTACTCGGAGAAGCTGCGGGACCAGAGGTACTCGATCTCCGACGAGGCTCTGCGGCCGTATTTTCCGCTGCCGAAGGTGCTCACGGGCCTGTTCAGCGTGGTGGAAAAACTCTACGGCATACGCATCGCGCCGGTAACCGGTGTTGACGCCTGGGAGCCCCACGTGGGTTATTACCAGTTACTCGATGCGGAGGACCGCCTGATCGGCAGTTTCTTCACCGATTTCTACGCCAGGTCCACCAAGCGCTCTGGCGCCTGGATGGACCAGTGCCTGAACCGGCTCCGGCACGACTCAAATCTGCAGATGCCCGTGGCGCACCTGGTCTGCAACTTCTCGCTGCCGACCACCGACAAGCCGTCCCTGATCACTCACGACGAGGTGGTGACGGTATTTCACGAGATGGGCCATGTCCTGCACCACCTGCTGACGCGCATCGAGTACCCGAGCGTCGGCGGCATCAACGGCGTGCCCTGGGACGCGGTCGAGCTGCCAAGCCAGTTCATGGAGACTTTCGCCTGGGAACCGGAAGTGGTCGCGCTGTGTTCAGGCCACTACGAGTCGGGCGAGCCGCTGCCGGCGAAGATTCTTGCTGCCCTGAGGGAATCCAAGAACTTCCAGTCGGCGCTGCAGATGGTGCGCCAGATCGAGTTCTCGCTGTTCGACCTCCGCATACACGCCGAATACACGACCGCCTCGGGCGCGCAGATCATGGACACACTGGCTGAAGTGCGCGACGCGGTGGCGGTAATCCGCCACCCGCCGTGGAACCGCTTCGCCCACGCCTTCACCCACATCTTTGGCGGCGGCTACGCGGCCGGCTACTACAGCTACAAGTGGGCTGAGGTGCTGGCGGCCGACGCCTTTGCCGCTTTCGAGGAAGGCGGACTGTTCAATTCCAGCCTGGCCCGGCGTTTCCGCGAGAACGTGCTGGAGATCGGCGGCACGCGAGACATCGGCGATGCGTTCGTGGCCTTTCGCGGCCGACCTGCTCACGTGGATGCCCTGCTCAAGCAGTCGGGCATTGTCGGGTGAAGCTCGCCTCGTGGAACGTCAACTCGATCCGGCAGCGCCTGGCTCACGTCATCGACTGGCTCAATGCCCACGAGCCCGATGTACTCGCCCTGCAGGAGCTAAAGGCAGAAGCCGACAAATTTCCGCGGGCTGAGATCGAAGCCACCGGCTATCACTGTGTGCTCGACGGTCAGAAGGCCTACAACGGCGTCGCCCTGCTTTCCCGCAACAAACCCGCCGACGTGGCAACCGGCATGCCGGATTTCAGCGACGAGCAGCGACGGGTGATTGCCGCGACCTACGGTGGCACGCGCGTCATCAATGTCTACGTGCCGAATGGCCAGAGCGTTGGCTCCGACAAATACCGCTACAAGCTGGATTGGCTCGACGCACTGGCCGGCTACGTGGCTGCGGAACTGAAGCACCACGAGCACCTGGCTATCGTCGGCGATTTCAATATCGCGCCCGACGACCGGGACGTGCACGACCCCGAATTGTGGCGCGACATGGTCTTGTGCAGCGGTCCCGAGCGGGATCGGCTGAA